>NZ_JBEXCY010000334.1:0-8355 GCF_040605515.1 Dactylosporangium sp. NPDC005572
GGCGTGGGCCGCCGCGGCGCCGTAGTGGGCGACGGCCTCCCGGTGGGCGCCCTGCCGCGCGGCGCCGGCCCCGGCGACCTGCCCGTAGCGCAGCACCGCGTCGGCGTCGCCGGCCAGCCGCGCGTGGTGGACCAGCCGCCCCGGGTCGACGCCGGCCGTCCGGGCCAGCACGGCGAGGACCTGCCGGTGCAGCGCGGCGCGGCGGGCCGGCGACAGCGTGTCCTCGACGGCCGAGCGCAGCAGCTCGTGGCGGTACGCCACACCGTCGCCGGACGCCACCAGCACCCCGGCGGCGATCGCCGCGTCGACCTCGTCGAGCGCGCCGGCGACGAGGGCCGCGTCGGCCCGGGTCGGCACGACCGCGACGAGCTGGGCCAGCTCCCGCGCGGCCGGCGGCAGGTCGTGCAGCCGGCCGAGGATGAGGTCCTGCACGGCGGCCGGGATCGAGTCGCCCCGCAGACCCTTGAGCAGCTCGGTGACCAGCAGCGGGTTGCCGCCGGTGAGCCGGTACACGGCGGCGGCGTCCCGGCCGGCGCCCGCGGCCTGCTCGGCGACCGTCGCCTCGGACAGCGGCGCGAGTGCGATGCGCTCGACGATCGCGCTGGGCAGCGCGGCGAGGGCGGCCCGCAGCGGGTGGCCGGGGCCGAGCTCGTCGTCGCGGTGGGTGAGCACGAGCAGGGCGGGGATGCGGCCGATGCGCCGGCCGAGGTACGTCAGCCAGTCCAGCGTGGCCTCGTCGGCCCAGTGCGCGTCCTCGACCACGACGACGGGCCGGGCGCGCTGTCGCGGACCCGACAGTTCCTCCAGGAAGGCGGCGAACACGTCGCCCTGCGGGGCGCCCGCGCCGAGCCGCGCGGCGAGGACGCCGCCCGTGTGCCGGCCGATGTCCTGCAGGGGGCCCAGCGCCCGCGGGGTCACGAGCCGGTCGCAGCCACCCCACAGCACCCGGGCCCGCGCGCCGCAGCGGCTCGCGAACTCGCCCACGAGCGCCGACTTGCCGAGGCCGGCCTCGCCGGACACCACGGCGATGCGTCCGCCGTCGCCGCTGCGCCGCAGCAACTCGTCGAGCAGCGCCAATGCCGCCGACCGCTCCCAGAGCTCCACCCGGCGATGGTACGGCGGCGTTGCTGTGTAGGCTGCCGACCCGTGGACAGCACGCCGACTCGTCCGGTGTCCCGGCTGGCGGCCGCGTGCCGTGCGCTGGTCGCCGCCTCGTGGTTCAACGCCGCCTCGTTCGTCGTCATCCTGCTCAACGCGCTGACCCTCGGCCTGGAGACGTACCACGGGATCGTCGACACCGCCGGCGCCGTGTTCCACGTCCTGGAGTACGTCTTCCTCGCCTGCTTCTCGGTCGAGCTGCTCATCCGCTTCTGCGCGCACCTGCCGCGCCCCGGCGGGTTCTTCCGCGACCGCTGGAACCTGTTCGACCTCGCGATCATCCTGGCGCCGCTGGTGCCGGGCGTGCGGGAGAACGTGACGCTGCTGCGGCTGCTGCGCCTGGCCCGCATCGTGCGGGCGTTCCGGCTGTTCCCCAGCCTGCGCGTGATCCTGGTGGGCATCCGGCGCAGCCTGCCCGGCCTCGGCAGCTTCCTGCTCATCACGCTGCTGGTCCTCTACGGCTACGCGATGCTCGGCTGGATGATCTTCGGCGCCGCGTACCCCGAGCAGTACGGCACGGTCGGCCAGGCGATGCTGACCCTGTTCCTGCTGCTGTCGCTGGACGGCATCACCGACACGCTGCAGGCCGGCCGGGCGGTGACGGAGTGGGGCATCCTCTACTACCTGTCGTACATGATCGCGGCCTCCTACCTGTTGACGAACCTGCTGGTGGGCGTGGTCCTCAACGCGCTCCAGGAGGCGCAGGAGGTGGAGAAGGAGGCCGAGAAGGAGACCGCGGCGCCGGAGATCCCGTCACCGCGCACGAACATCGAGGAGCGGATCGCGGTCCTCCGGGCGGCCCTGGACGACCTGGAGCGCGAGGTCGCCCGCACCGACGCCGTGCCGGTGGAGGCCGGCGTCCGGTGACCCACCGGCTGTAGCCCGTCCGCGGGGCGGCCGGCGCGGGGCGCGGGCGGTCAGCGGTCGTCCGGGCGGCCCCGGGCGATGCGGCGGAGGTAGTGGTCGACATCCGTGCGGTCGTAGCCGCGCCAGGCGGTGTGGAAGGTGACCGCCTGCGCGTCGGCTCGGGCCTGGGCGTGGCGGGCGGGGTCGGCGGAGGCCAGGGCCTCGGTGGCGGTCCTGACGAAGGCGTCGACCTCGGTGCGGTCGTAGCCGCGGAACGTGGACGCGAACTCCCTCATACCTCCAGTGTGCACCGACGCACCTCGATCGCTACTCAGGCGATGGCGATCGACGCCGCGGCCGCCATCGCCTCCGCGCCGGCCGGCACGTCGCCGTGGTGGGCGTGCCACAGTGCCGTCTCCACGTACCGGGCCACGCACCAGCCCGCCACCCGGTCCCGGTCCAGGCCCAGCTCGTCCGCGAGGGCGGCCGGGTCGGTGCCGGCGATCTGCAGCAGCGGCCAGGGGTCGTACCCCGGGTCGCCGGTCATCGGCTTCGGGTCGATGGCGACCCAGCCCGCACCGTGCGACAGCACGTTGCCCGGGTTGCAGTCGCCGTGCAGCAGCACCGTCCGGGGCGCCGTCGCGGGCAGCTCGCGCAGCAGCCGGGCGCCCTGCGCCACCAGCCCCGGGTCGTAGGGCGGGCGGATCCGGGCCATCCGCTCCTCCACCAGGTCGGCCCACTCGCCGGTGACGGTGCCGAGCTCCTCGAGCCCGTCCGGCGGCGCCGCCTCCCACAGCTCCCGCAGCACCCGGCAGGCGTCCGGGTGGCCGGTCACCGGCCGGCCGGGGGAGCAGCGCTCCAGCAGCAGCGCGTGCCGGGCCGGGTCATGGGCGAGCAGCCGGACCGCGCCCCGCCCGTCCCAGGCCCGCAGCGCGGCGGCCTCGCCGGACATCTCCCGGTGCGGCCAGCCGATCTTCACGACGGCGGCGGTGCCGTCCGGCAGCTCGCACGGCGCGACCCAGCTGCAGCTCCCGCCGTGCAGCGGCGCGGCCAACCGGATCCCGAAGGCCTCGCGGACCTCGTCGATGAGCCGGGGCAGCGCGGCCAGCCAGGCCTGGGCGTCGCGGTTGCGGCCGAGGGTGACGACGACCGGCAGGGTCGGCGGTACCAACTCGTCGAGCACGCCGACAGTCTAGTTACGCCGCTCGGCGTGCCGTGTGCTCCGCGCGGGCCGGGGCGCCGACCTCGTGCAGGAACCGCAGGGCCTGCCGGTAGGACGTCACGAGGCCGGTCTGCACGTACGGGATCCCGACCTCTGCGCAGTACGCCTCGACGATCGGCTTCGCCTTGCGCAGGTTCGGCGCCGGCATGCCCGGGAACAGGTGGTGCTCGATCTGGTGGTTCAGACCGCCGAAGACCACGTCGACGAACCGCCCGCCGGTCACGTTGCGCGAGGTCAGGACCTGCTTGCGCAGGAAGTCCTCGGTACCGTCCGGGTGCGGCATGCCCTTGTGGTTCGGGGCGAACGTCATGCCGAGGTAGACGCCGAACAGCCCCTGGTGCACCAGCAGGAACGCGAGCGCCTGCAGCGGCGACAGGACGATCAGCAGGGCCGCCAGGTAGCCGACCGCGTGCAGGACCAGCAGCGTCGTCTCCAGGCCGCGGCGCTTCACCGTCCCGTTGCGCAGCGCCTTGACGCTGGACACCTTGAGGTCGACGGCCAGCAGCGTGAGCAGGGGGAAGAACAACCCCGCCTGGTGGCGGGTGATGAAGCCCTTCAGCCCGCGCCGGCCGAACGCGGACTCGGTGGCCCAGATGAGCACCTCGGGCGCGACGTCGGGATCGAGGTCGTCGTGGTTGGGGTTGTTGTGGTGGCGGGTGTGCTTCTCCACCCACCAGCCGTAGCTCATGCCGATGAGGAGGTTCCCGGCCACCCGCCCGGCGAACGAGCTGGGCTTCCTGGTGCGGAACACCTGGCGGTGGGCCAGGTCGTGCCCCACGAGCGCGAGCTGGGTGAACGTGATCGCCAGCACGGCCGCGGTCACCAGCTGCCACCACGACGAGCCGATGAGGACGAAGGCGGTCCAGCTGCCGACGAGCATGAGCGCGACGACGCTCAACCGGGCGACGTAGTAGGCGGGCCGGCGGTCCATCAGCCCCTGCTCGGTGATCCGCCGGGCCAGCACGGCGAAGTCACTACGGGTCGCCGTCGCGGCGGTGGTCGTCATGGCCCCAGCCAACCGCGCGGCGGGCGCGCCGTCAGGAGCGCTACGTCCCCCGGCATGGGGGTGCTAGCACCACCGCCCGACCGCCCGACCGCGGATCGCGGGCACAATGGTGTCGTGGAGACGGCGGGCGACGGCGCGCGCGCGGGCCGGTGGGCCCGGGCGCGGGTGCGTGCCGTGCTGTCGGGCCTGGCCGCGATCGGGCTCGCGTTCACCAACCTGCCACTGTTCGTGGCGTCCGTCGTCGTGCTGATCCTCACGCCGGTGCCGTTCCTCGGCATCGCGCTCGTGCCGTGGACGATGACGCTGGTCCGGATGCGGGTCAACCAGGAACGCCGGCGGGCGTCGCTGACCGGTGTCCTGGTGACCCGGCCGTACCATCCGGCTCCCGAGGGTGCCGTCGCCGGCGGCTGGCGGCAGTTCCGCTGGATCGTGACCGACCCGGCCACCTGGCGGGACCTCGCCTGGCTGGTCCCCGGCGCGCTGGTCGGGTGCGCGCTCGGGGCGATCGGCGTGCTGGTGCCGCTGTACGGGCTGGCCGGGCTGACCCTGGTGCCGGTGTGGATCTGGCTCGGCACCGGCTGGTACGGCTACGGCAGCCTCTGGGCCGTCGAGGGGCTCGGCACCATGCTGCTGTGCCTGCCGGAGGGCGCCCTCATCCTCGTCGTCGGCCTGTGGGCCGCACCCTGGCTGCGCCGCGTCGACGCCCACTTCGCCCGGCTCTTCCTCGCCCCCACGCGCGCCGCCGAGCTGCGGCTGCGGGTCACGCAGCTGACCGTGACCCGGGCCGACACGGTGGACGCCCAGGCGGCGGAGCTGCGCCGGATCGAGCGCGACCTGCACGACGGCGTCCAGGCCCGCCTCGTCTCACTGAGCATGATCATCGGCCTGGCCGACGAGCTCATCGACCGCAACCCGGCCGAGGCGCACAAGCTGCTCGCCGAGGCGCGCGAGTCCAGCGGGACGGCCCTCGTCGAGCTGCGGCACCTGGTCCGCGGGATCCACCCGCCCGTGCTGGCCGAGCGCGGGCTCGCCGGTGCCGTGCGCGCGCTGGCGCTGGGCCTCCCGGTGCCGATCACGGTCGGCGTCGACCTGCCCGGCCGGCCCGACACACCCGTCGAGTCGGCCGCGTACTTCGTCGTCGCCGAGGCCCTGACCAACCTGGTCCGGCACAGCCGGGCCCGGACCGGCTCGGTGTCGATGCGCCATGCGGACGGGTTGCTGACGATGGTGGTCGCCGACGACGGTGGCGGCGGCGCCGACCCGGCCGTCGGCACCGGCCTGCGCGGCATCGAGCGCCGGCTGGCGGCGTTCGATGGCACGATGGCGTTGTCGAGCCCGCCGGGCGGCCCGACCGTCATCACCATGGAGGTGCCGTGCGCGTTGTCATCGCCGAGGACCATGCCCTCCTCCGCGACGGGCTGACCCGGCTGCTGCAGGCGTTCGACTTCGACGTCGTGGCGGTCGTCGACAACGGCCCGGCGCTGCTGCCGGCCCTGCTCACGCACCGGCCCGACGTGGCGGTCATCGACGTGCGGCTCCCGCCGACGTTCACCGACGAGGGCCTGCAGGCCGCGATCGAGGCCCGGGCCCAGGTGCCCGGCCTGCCGGTCCTGATGCTGTCGCAGCACGTCGAACCGCTGTACGCCCGGGAGCTGCTCGGCACCCCGGCCGGCGGCGTCGGCTACCTGCTCAAGGACCGGGTGTCGGACGTCGGCGCGTTCGTCGACGCCGTCCGCCGGGTCGCCGACGGTGGCACGGCCATGGACCATGAGGTCATCACGCAGCTGCTCGCCCGCCGCGAACCGCTCGCTGTGCTGACCACCCGGGAGCGCGAGGTGCTCGGCGAGATGGCCGAGGGCCGCTCCAACGCCGCGATCGCCGGCAAGCTCGGCATCACCGAGAAGGCCGTCAGCAAGCACATCAACAACATCCTGACCAAGCTCGACATGCCGCCGTCCGACGACGACAACCGCCGGGTGCTGGCCGTGCTCGCCTACCTCAACGCCTGACCGCCCGGCGCCGACCGCATCGACGGCGATCGACGCTCTCGGCCGCCCGCACGCGTTCCCACCAGCGGAGACCCTCGCTTCAGTGCCGTTTCCGCGCCGTTTCAGCGGCCCCTGTCAACCTCGGTACCGCTGACGGCGGAACGAGGCGAGGGAGCGGTGATGGGACAGGCGTTGACGGCCGATGCGGTGCTGCTGACCGACGTGGTGCGGGGCGTGCTCGATCGGAACGGCGGGCAGCGGTGGACCGTGCAGCCGACGCCCGCCTGGTGCCACCTGACGGCGCCGACGCCCAACGCGCGGCGGCACGGGTGGAAGCTGCACCTCTCGGCGACCCCGCTCGCGGCGCCGCTGGTGCTGGCCCGGGCGGCCGAGGTGCTGGTCCAGGCCGGCTGCTCGTTCAAGTTCGGCACCGACCTGGCGCGGGTCGCGCAGCTGGTCGACAGCTGGTACGACCGCGGCGGCGCCGGCAAGTTCATCACCGCCTACCCGGTCGACGACGACGAGTTCCGCGCCCTCGCGGCGCGGCTGCACGAGGCCACCCGGGGGCTGCCGGGGCCGCGGATCCTGTCCGACCGGCCGTTCCGGCCGGGCAGCCTGGTCCACTACCGGTACGGCGAGTTCCACAGCGAACGGGTCTTCACCGACGACGGCGTCATGGAGTCGCGCATGGCCGGGCCCGACGGCACGGTCGTCAAGGACGTGCGGGCCGCCTGGTTCAGCCCGCCGCCGTGGGCGACCGCGCCGTTCCCGGACGCGCCCGCCGAGCCCGACACCGCGCCGGAGGAGGTGCTGCTCGGCGGCCGGTTCCGGATCCGTGAGGCGATCCGCCACGCCAACAAGGGCGGCGTGTACCGGGCGGTCGACGACCGCGACGGCGCCGACGTCGTCGTCAAGCAGGCCCGCGCCCACGCCGGCGCGCTGCTGGACGGCAGCGACGCCCGCGACCGGCTGCGGGAGGAGGCGCGGCTGCTCGACGAGCTCGTGCCGCTCGGGGTCGCGCCGCACCGGGTGGCGCTGTTCGAGGAGCAGGGTGACCTGTTCCTCGCCCAGGAGTACCTGCCCGGGCGCACGCTCGACGCGTGGGCGCGGGAGCGGACGGCCGGCGTCGAGACCGTGGCCGAGCTGGGGCTGCGGCTCGTCGACCTGATGCGCGAGGTGCACGACGCCGGCCTGGTGATCCGCGACTTCAAGCCGCAGAACGTGCTCGTGTCGCCGTTCGACGAGGTGCACCTCATCGACGTCGAGTTCGTGACCCCGGCCGGGCGCGACGGGCTGCCCGCCGGTACCGCCGGATTCATGGCACCCGAACTGCGGGACCCGGACTCGGACGCGCTGGCCGGCCCGGTGTCGGACTGCTTCAGCCTGGGCGCGACCCTGTTCTGCGCGGCCACCGGCCTCGGCCCGTCGTGGGTCTCCGACAACCCCGGCGTGGCCCGCACCGCGGCCGAGCGGGCGGCGCTGCTGGACCGGATCGCCCGCACGTTCCCGGACCTCGCCGCGTTCGCGCCGCCCGTCCTCGGGCTGACCGACCCCGATCCGCAGGCCCGCTGGACCCTCAAACGCGCCGAAGCGCATCTGATGTCGATCGGCGATTCCGTGGTACCGCTGAAGCCAGGACCAGCCGGGGAGCCCGACGGCGTCGACCGGCTGATCGCCGACGGCCTCACCCACCTGCGGCAGGGCATGACGCCGGGCGCGCCGGCACTGTGGCCGCAGCGCGCCGACTCCCGCGACCACGACGCCGCCAACCTGTGGACCGGCGCCGCCGGCGGCCTCGCGGTGCTCACCCGGGCGGCGCGGCTCACCGGCGACCCGGCCCTGCGCGCCGACGTGACCCGGGCGGCGGCGTGGCTCGACGAGCGGCTGTTCGCCGTGCCGCGGTTCCTGCCCGGCCTGTGCTACGGCCGCGCCGGCACCGCCTGGGCGCTGCACGACGCGGGGCAGTTCCTCGGCGACGACCGGCTCACCACCCGCGCCACCGACCTGGCCGGCCGGCTGCCGCTCGCCTGGCACAGCAGCGACGTCACCCACGGGCTGTCCGGCGCCGGCCTGGCCCACCTGCGGCTGTGGCGGGACGGCGGCGACCCGGCGGCGGGGGAGCGGGCGGCCGCGTA
>NZ_JBEXCY010000335.1:0-8344 GCF_040605515.1 Dactylosporangium sp. NPDC005572
CCGACGTATCGCGTGCGGGCCTCCAGGGGTACCACGAACGGCAGCTGCTCGGCCGCCCCGAGGCGCTGCGCGCCCGCGCCGCCACGTACCTTGCCGCCGTCGCCGCCGAGGTGCCCGCGTGACGCCGCACGCCGCCGACGTGCTGACGCTCGGCGAGACGATGGCGGCGTTCAAGTTCGGCGGGCCCGTGCGGCTCGGCGGGACGGCGACGGTGTCCGTCGCCGGGGCCGAGTCGACCGTCGCCGTCGGGCTGGCGCGGCTCGGGCACCACGCCGCGTGGGTCGGGGTCACCGGTGCCGACGAGACCGGCGCGCTCGTGCGGCGCACGCTGCGGGCCGAGGGCGTCGACCTGACGTGGGCCCGCGTCGAGGCCGCGCGGCCGACGGGGCTCATCCTGTTCGAGTCGCGGCTGCCGGGCGTCGACCGGGTCACCTACCACCGGGCCGGCTCGGCCGGTGCCACCCTCACCGCCGTCGAGGTCGCGGCCGCCGTCGAGGCCGCTGCACCGCGGATCGTCCACGTCACCGGCATCACCTGCGCCCTCGGGGCCGGGCCGGCGGAGGCGGTGCGGACCGCGGCACGGCTCGGGCGCGCGGCCGGCGCCACCGTCTGCCTCGACGTCAACCACCGGCGGCGGCTCTGGTCCGACGACGAGGCCGCCGCGACCCTGCGCCTGCTGGTGAGCGACGTCGACGTGCTGGTCGCCTCCGACGACGAGCTGCATCTCGTGGCCGGCGACGACGCCGTCGCGGGTCTCCTCGCCGCAGGCGTGCGCGAGGTGGTGGTCAAGCACGGGGCCGACGGGGCCACCAGCCACACCGCCGACGGCAGCCTGCATCGGCCCGCGCGGCACGTCGCGGCCGTCGACACCGTCGGGGCCGGGGACGCGTTCGTCGCCGGGCTGCTGTCCGGCATGCTGGACGGGCTCGACGCCGGTGGGCGGCTGGACCGGGCGGTGACCACCGGGGCGTTCGCGGTGGCCACCCGCGGCGACTGGGAGGGCCTGCCCACCCGCGACGAGCTGGCACTGCTCGACCACGCGCCCGGCACGGCGCTGCGCTGAACCGGAGGAGCGACGCGAGATGGAACTGACGCCGTGGAGCGGGGAGCGGCTGGAGCTCGGCGAGGGTGCCCGGTGGGTGGGCGGCCGGCTGGTGCTCGTCGACCTGCTCGCCGGTCGCCTCCTGACGACGGACGGTGTGCAGCCCGGGGAGCTGCGCGAGGTACGGCGCCTGGATGTGCCGCTCGGTGCCGTCGCGCCCGTCGCCGGGCGGCCCGGGGAGTGGCTGGCGGCGACCGGCACCGGCGTCGAGGTCCTGCACGTCGGCGGCGGCCGGACCGCAGTCGCGGCGCTGCCGGGGCCGGCCGCGCAGCCGTATCGGGTGAACGACGCCGTCGCCGACCCGCACGGGCGGTTCTGGGTCGGGACCATGACGTACGTGGCGGTGCCGGGGGCCGGCACGCTGTTCCGGATCGTGCCGGGCGAGGCGCCGGTCGCGGCGGTGACCGGGCTGACGATCCCCAACGGGCCGGCGTTCAGCGGTGACGGGCGCACGATGTACCTCGCCGACACCACGCTCGGCGAGATCGACCGGTTCGCCGTGGACCCGGCCACCGGCGAGCTGCACGGGCGTGAGCCGTTCGCGCGGCTGGCACCCGGTGAGGGCCTGCCCGACGGGATGACCGTCGACGCCGCGGGACACCTCTGGGTGGCGCTGTGGGGCGGGTCGGCGGTCCGCCGGTACCGCCCGGACGGCGTCCTCGACCGCGAACTGCGGCTGCCGGCGCGCCAGCCGACGAGCGTCTGCCTCGGCGGACCGGGGATGCGCCGCCTGTACATCGCCAGCGCGAACATCGGCCTGGAGTCGCCGGGCCCGCTGGACGGCGCGCTGTTCGCCGTCGACGTCGAAACCCGCGGCACCGAGGCGTCCGCGGTCATCTGGACCGACGCACCCTGACCGCCGCCCCACCGCCCGTCGGCGCCCCGCCCCTACCTTCGCCCCCGGCCTCGGGCTCGTGCAGGCCGCCCTGGCCTTCTGGCGTTATCGACCGGCCGGGTCGGCGGCGGTCAACCGCCCGCGCACTCGATGCGGACCGTCACGATGGGACGGCTCGAACCTGGCGGCTATGCGACTGCCGGGGGGTCGCCCAGGATCTGTGACGGGACCGCCGAGCAGCCAGATGGCAGCCCCAGGGAGCCGGGAGGGAGTTCCCGGCGTCATCCCCAGGCGCGTTCCAGGGCGAGCGCGAGGTGCCAGCGCCACTGCTCCGCAGTACCGCCGGCCCAGGGGTATTCGTCCGTGAAGTTCGGCCAGTCGATGGTCAGGGCCAGCACACTCTCGGCGCAGAAGGTGTCGGCCTCGGCGCCCAGCTCGGGGCGGAGCAGGTCGCGGACGAAGTGCAGGTCGGGTGCTGCGAGTTCGGCCAGCAGCGCCGCGTCGTAGAGGTCCTTGCCCTGGGGGTAGGTGTCGGTGGCCAGCCACAGCAGCTTCCATGCCAGGGCGAGTTCGGGCGGCGCGGCCGGTACCGGCCGGTCGATGCCGGGCAGCGTGATCGGCTCGGGCGGCAGCGGTAGCGGCTCGCCGAAGACCACGTCGATCTGGATGCTGCCGCCGGGGCTGCCGTCGTCGGTGGTGAACGGTACGGCGAGGCGGCGGCCGTCGGCGCGCTCGTAGGTCCAGATCTCCGCGTGGACGACGCGGTCGGGCTGCAGGCCGGCGCCGGGGTCGGCGGCGAGCGCGTCGGTGATGCCGTCGAGCAGTTCCCGCGCCTGGTCGCTGCCGCTCGTGATGGTGTGCGGGGTGACGACGAAGTCGAGGTCGCCGGGGTCGCGCGCGGCGTCGCCGACCCACGCTGACATCGTGACGCTGCCGCGCAGCACGAGGTGGCCGGCCCAGCGGCTGCGAGCGATCGCGCCGAGGGCGTGTTCGAGGGCGGTGCGGCGGGCCTGCCGCCACCGCCGGCCGGTGCCCTCGTCGGCGAAGGCGGGCTCACCGGCGCGGTACGCGTTCTGGTAGTGCCGCATGGCCGGGTCGAACGCCGCCGTCTGCAGCACCGACCCGGCCGCCGGCACGGGCAGGTAGGTGGGCGGGTACTGCGGGGAGCCGGCCGGCGCGGAGCGCATCGCGGCCTCGCGGGCCTCGTTGCGCCAGGACTCGGGCTCGCGGGTGATCCAGCCGCGGTCGTGGCCGAGGTTGGAGTCTTCGACGACGTACTCCTGCTCGACCTTGACCACGTCGAGGCCCGCGTCGCGGAGCGCGGCGGTGAGCCGCTGGAGCCGCTGCGTCGCGGTGTCCAGCCCGACGTGGTGGCAGCGCTGGGTAAGGAACCGCTCCTGCCCGCCGCCGTCGTGGCGGCGCCGCGCGTTGCGCGACAGGCGGGCGTCGTGAGCCGCGCCGATGTCGGCGGCCGCCTGCATGGCGGCGACCGGGGCGGCCGGCAGGGCAAGCTTCACGTGGTGCTCGAAGTAGCGCCTCGCCGGCTCCCCGGCGGCCTCGTCGTCGGTCTGCGGCAGCCCGTCGCACCACGGCGCCGCTTCGATCTTCAGCCGTACCGGGACGAGCCCGCGCTTGAGCAGCCGCTCCCGCCACTCGGCGGCCGTCTTCCGTGCCTGGGCGAGGGTGCCGTGCGCGGGCAGGGTGAGCATCGGCTGGGACGGAAACCGGCCGCGGTCCAGGACGATGTGCAGGAACTTGACATCGTGCTGCTCGGCGAACCGGGCAAGGTCCGTGCCGTGGCGCGCCTCGACGGTCACATGGATCTCGAACGTCCCGTTGATCTCGGCCACCGGGCCAGCGTAGCCGTCGCCGCGGGGCCGAGACCCGCCGATGCGCGAGCGTGGGCGTTTGCGCTCGCCGCGAACGGACCTATTCTTCGCCGCGAGCGTCCGGTGAGGTGGATGGATGGCGCAGCGGAGTCAAGCGGGCGGAGTTGACGATGCACCGGCACCTGCCGGCTCTGCGCCGGTTCAACACCGGCCGGACGGGTCCGCGGCGGATCGGCCCGAGGCGGCTGGTAGAGGTCGAGGGCTCGGCCGGAACTTCAACCGGCTCTGGGCGGCCGCCGCTGTCGGCAATCTCGGCGATGGGATCTACCGGGTGGCCATTGCCCTGCTCGCCGCGCGCCTTACCAGCGATCCGGTCGCCTTCTCGGCGCTCACCGCTCTCGGCTACCTTCCCTGGCTGGTGCTCGGACTGCCGTCCGGGGCGCTGGTTGACCGCTACGACCGGCGGCGGCTGGCGCTACTGGTCGGCGTGGTCCGCACGAGCGCAATTGCGACGTTGCTCGGCGCGGTGGCCCTGGACCGCGCATCACTGTGGCTGCTGTACACGGTGGCCGTGGTGCTCGGCGCCTGCGAGACGATCTACGACAACACATTGATCTCGATCCTCCCCGCAGCGGTCGACGACCGAGAGCAGTTCGAGACCGCGAACGGCCGGCTGCAGGGTGCCGAACTCCTGGCCCAGAGCTTCGTCGGACCGCCGCTGGCCAGCGCCATGTTCGCCCTCCTGGCAAGCGCGGCGTTCGGCCTCAACGCCGCCTGTTACGCCTTGGCGGTCCTGCTCCTCCTGGCGTTGCCCGGCACCTTCCGCGCGCCGCACGGACGGCGGACGCCGATGGTCCGGGCGATGGGTCAGGCCTTGCGGTTCGTCCGTGGCCACGAGATGCACCGCACCATCCTCTCGGTGGTGCTCGTGCTCGGATTCGCCAACGCCATGGCTACGGCACTGATCGTGCTCTGGACCCGGGAGGTCTTGGGCGTGCCGGAGGCCGCCTTCGGCTTCTTCGTCCTGACCGGCGCGGTCGGCGCGCTGATCGGCAGCCAGACCGCTGCACCGATTGCGAGACGCATAGGCCGCGGCCGGACGATGGCACTGTCCGCCGTCGTCACCGGCCTGGGCATGCTCCTCGCGGGTGCGACCCGCTCGCCGTACGTAGCCGGTGCGGCCTGGGCGCTCTCAGGGTGGGCAATCCTGCTGTGGAACGTCATCTACGGCTCGCTGCGGCAACGGTTGACACCGGATCCGCTGCTGGGCCGGACGATCGGCATCTACCGTGTTGTGGCCTGGGGTGCCATGCCATTGGGAGCACTCGTCGGCGGCGTGCTGGCGGGAATCGGCGGTCTGCGTGCGCCGTTCCTCGCCGCCGGCGTCCTCACCCTTGCCATCAGCGTGTACGCCGTGTTCCGCCTCACCAACGCCCGCGTTGAAACCGCGATCGCCGAAGCCGACGCGGCAGCCTCGGTACCAACTGATCGCCGCGTGGCCAGTCAGCGCGGTACACGTCCACCGGCGGAATGACCCCCAAGAACAGGTGCGCGGATCTGCCACTGGTCGAGCCCATCTCCGCCAGCAGCGCCACCGCCTTCAAGTCGCCGTACGGATCAGCGGCGGCGGTCAGCAGCGGATCGACCAGCTCGGCCGGGTCCACGCCGTGCCGCCACAGCGTCCGGGCGGCATCGATACAGGTCAACGTCGACGTGATCGACTTTTACGACCTTCCGGCCGCGAATTGGCCCGAATACAACAAAGGGCTCACGCTGGCCGACGCCACGGCGGCGCTCGCCGTCCTGGTCGCCCATCCGGGCTGCGCCGGCCTGACCGTCACGGAGTTCAACCCCGACCGCGGCGAGCCGGACGGCTCGACCGCCCGTACCCTCGCCGCCGCGCTCGCGACCGCGCTGTCCGGGCGACCCTACTGACGCAGTCAGCTGGCACTTCCAACTGGCTGACCGCTGACAACGGCTGCGGACATGGCGTTGTTCACCGCGGACGCCCCCGGTCGTATCCTCATTTGCCGCACCCGGTGCGGTCGCCGGGTCGCCGTGTCCGTTACGCAGGGTCGCACGCCAGGCGGTGCGGCGTCGGCGTTTCGCTGCCTTCCCGAGGGCGGGCTTCGACCGCAGCGGCTTCATTGTCGACTGGCCGTGGCACGCGCGGTAGCCGCTAGTCCTTTGTGGATGGCAGATCGGCGACCTCGATCTCGTACGCGGCCCAGAGCTCACGACTGACCTCCTCTGGATAGGCGCGCACGCCACCGTTCGGGTCGCGGTCGAAGACGCGGGTCAACCGTTGCCGCTCGTCGTAGGTTGGCCAGCCGGGGTCCCCGTCGCGGGCGAACGCGACCCAGGCCCCGCGCATCTGGGCCGAGATCTCGATCGCGCCGGGGTCGGGCGGGCTGCCGACGAGGAACTCGGCCAGGCCATCGGTGAGCGCGCCGAAGACGAGCGGTACGTCGAGTCCGTGGCAGGCGCGCAGGACGCCACCGGCGGCCGGGCTCGGCCAGGTCAGCTCGTAGAGGTAGGCCCGCCCGCCACCGGCGGTCTGCGCGGCGGCGAGGCGCTGGCTCGGCACACGGAACAGGCGGTCGGACAGCACGATGACGGACAGCTCCTCCGGGCTCGCCCCTGCATATGCGGCGCGGAGGCGCGCCGGGGCGTCGGGGCCGGGGCCGAATGCCTCCATCGTCGCCGTCGCCATCTCGTCGGTGACCTTGCCCAGCTGGCCGTCCATGACGTGGAAGAGCTGCCACTCGTCTCGGTTATGCCCGACCATCAGGGGCACGTCGCGTCCGGCGCCGGACGCGAGACCCCGCCACGGATCGACGGGCAGGACCGTACCGTCGATGAGCGGGGAGAACGGCGTGGACGAGTGCGCGATCCTTCCCCAGCGCCCGATCGTGGGCATCCGGGCGTCGAGCTGCCTCAGCGCGGCCAGCAGGCGGTCTGGCTCGACGTCGGCGGGCGCGGCCGCCGACGGTTCGAGCCCCAGCGGCGCGACCAGTTCGGCGCTGATATCACGGGCGAGTGCCGTGGTGAAGAAGGTGCCGGGAACGCTCTGCGCGACGGCGCCGGCGAAGAGTCCAACAGCGGAGGGCATCACCGACAGCGCCGCGACCGCGCCGGCCCCGGACGACTCGCCGAAGATGGTGACTCGCGACGGGTCCCCACCGAAGGCCGCGATCTCGGCCTGGACCCAGCGCAGGATCGCCATTTGGTCGAGCAGGCCACGGTTCGCGGGCGCGCCGTCGAGTTGGGCATAACCTTCGACGCCGACGCGGTGGTTGCCGGTCACGATCACCACGCCAGAGCCCGCGAGCGGGCGGCCGTTGTAGTCACCACCTGACCCGAACCGGTAGGCGCCGCCGTAGATCCAGACCAGGACGGGGAGGTTCGTGGCGCCCAGATCGGGCGTCCAGACGTTGAGGGTCAGCCAGTCGGTCGGGTCGTGCCGGATAGGCCCCGCCCGCACGGCGTTGGGCGGCAGACCCATCCGCGACTGGGGCGGCGGCGGTCCGAAGACGTCGGCCTCGCGTACCCCGTCCCAGGGCTGCGCCGACTCGGGCGCCTGAAATCGGCGCGGTCCCACCGGTGGGGCGGCGAACGGGATGCCGCGGAAGACCGAGATCCCGTCCTCCGTCACGCCTCGTACCCCACCCGCTCGGGTCTGCACTATCACGGACATGGCTCTCCTTAGCCGTACGGATCGATCAGACGGTAAGGTCGCCGGCTCTCACCGACGCCTTCCAACCGGCTAAACGGTGTCTGGCCGGGCTCGGGAAAACGCCGAGATTGCCGATGCCGCCGGCGTACCGGTGAAGATGAGGCCGCCAGCCAGGAGCGGGCCACACCCTCGGACAGACGAGATAAGAATTCGTCGATAGCGAAAATCATATCTAGCCTGAGAAGCGCATGAACGACCTCGGAATCGTCGTGGTCCGAGGTCACCAGAGCCCTGGATCCCCAAGGTCCGGCAGACCGACATCCTGCCGATGAACGGGGACGATGCCCCGTATCTGTGCCCGTGGATGCCACAGTCCGGGCTGACCGACCTCCTGCCGTCACTGCACGACACGGTCTGGGTCGGGTTCAGCGCCGACAGCATGGTGATGACCCCTGTCGTAGCGCAGCCTGTCGGCGTAGTTCGCTGGCAGGCGCACCGAACCCCGCTCGTCGGACGTCCCGCCTGGGCGAATCTGGCGCCGGTTCGCTGCTGTCTCGGCGCCCCCGACCGACGACGTCGCGGAGTTGGATTGCGGTCGCCGATTGACGGCGTCATCGGGTCCACGCCACCATGATCACGTTTACGGATTTGCCGCCGACCGTGCGCGCAGGGTCGGCGACGTCCGTCACGCCGTGTGACGCGGGTCCGACCGCCGGCCGGTGCGCTGAACTGCCGATGTGCGTGCGGCCCGCACTTCTCGCTGAGGCTTCTCACCGGGACAGCCGAATCACGAGCAGCCTCTCCACGAGGTCGGTCGCAAACATTCACAGGCACTCCATGAGCTGAGTGTTGGCCAGACATAAGATTCGGCACGTGAAGGAACGCCAGCCGACGTCGAACCG
>NZ_JBEXCY010000336.1:0-901 GCF_040605515.1 Dactylosporangium sp. NPDC005572
GGATGCCGCCGCCCTGGGTCAGGCCGGAGTCGATCACCTTGTTGTCGGCGACCACCGCCACGCCCGGCGGCCCGCGGCTGATCGTGGCCGGCCGGTGGATCCCGGCCGGCCTGCGCGCGGCGATCGGACCGGCGGCGGCCGAGCTGGACCGCCGGGCCCTCGCCCTGACGCCGCAGGAGATTTCGCGGTACTGCGCGAGGCTGGCCGACGTGCCGCCGGAGACCGTGCGGGACATCTTCGCGATCACGGGTGGCTGGGCAGCGGGTGTGGTGCTCGCCGCGGGGGCTCTCGCCGACGTCCCCGGCGACGGCGGGCCGACGCTGCGCGGCTTCCTGGCCGGCGGCGCGGGCCTCGGGGAGTACGTCCTCGACGAGGTCCTGGCCGGCCTGCCGGCGGCGGACCGCCGCGCCGTGCGGGACACCTGCCTGGCCGGCGCGGTCTGCGCCGACCTGTTCACCGCGCTCACCGGCCACGCCGACGCCGCCGGCCTGCTCGACCGGCTGGCCGCCGACGAGGTGTTCGCGACCGTGACCGGCGACGGCTGGTATGCGTACCCGCTACTGTGGCGCTCCGCCCTCTACGCGCTGCTCACCCACGAGGACCCGGCCCGGGCCCGGGCGCTGCACCGCGCCGCGGCCGGCTGGTACGCCGCTCACCGCCGGTTCGACGAGGCGCTGCACCACGCCGCGGCCGCCGGCGACCAGGCCCATGCCGAGCGCCTCCGCCGCGACCACTACGCCACCCTCGCCGGGGCCGCCCTGACCGCGCTCCCGCTGCCGGACCGCCCGGCCGGACCGGGCCCGGCCGCTCCCGGCCTGGCCACTCCCGGCTCGCCCGCTCGTGGCTCGGCCACTTCGGAGCCGGCCACCACGGGACCGACCGCATCGGAGCGAGCCACCTC
>NZ_JBEXCY010000336.1:996-8338 GCF_040605515.1 Dactylosporangium sp. NPDC005572
ACCTCGGAGCCGGCCACCTCGGAGCCGGCCACCTCGGAGCCGGCCACCTCGGAGCCGGCCACCTCGGAGCCGGCTGCATTGGGTCCGGCTGCATTGAGCCCGGCTGCTTCAGGTTCGGTGCAGCCGTCGGTCGGCGAGCCGCTCGGCGCGTTCGCGCGGGAGGTGCGGGAGGCGCTGCGCCGGGACCAGCCGCTGCACGCCCGGGCCCTGCTCGGGCGGTGGCTGCCGGCCGCCCGGGAGCGCGGGCCGGTCGCGCACGCGGGCGCGGTGCGGTACCGGGCGATGACGGAACTGCAGTCCGGCGCGCTCGACGCCGCCGCCCGGCACGCCGAGGAGGTCCACCGGACGCTCGCCGGGCACGGCGCGACCGGCGCCGTCGACGCCGGCTGGGCCGACGTCGTGCTGGCCGCGGTGCACATCCAGCGCGACGAGCTGGACGCGGCCGCCGAGCGCCTCGACACGCTCGCCGTGCGGCTGTGGCACGGCGACCCGGCCCTCACCGGCGCCGAGTACCTCCAGCTGGCCATGATCGACCAGCAGCGCGGCGAGGTCGGCGCGGCGCTGCGGACCACCCGGCGGCTGCTGCACGACGGCCTGCCGGTGCCGCCCGAGGTGCACCGCCTGCACGTGGAGCTGCTGCTCGCGGCCGGCTACCACGCCGACGCGCAGCGGCACGCCGGGCGGTACGCCGGCAACCTCACCCGCTCGGCCGGCCGGCTCGTCCGGGTCCGCCTCCTGCTGACCCGCCCGCCGACCGCCGACGTCGTCGCCGACGGGCAGCGGCTGCTGCGCCCGGTGGCCCAGCGCCCCGACCATCCGCTGCTGCACCGGATCGAGGCGCTGCTCCTGCTGGCCCGGCTGGCCGCCCGGGCCGGGGACGCCGCGCACGCGGCCAACCTGCGGCGCCAGGCCCACGACCTGGCCGCGCCGGCCCGCATCGTCCGCCCGTTCCTGCTCGAACCGTCCCTGCAGTCCCCCGGCCCGCCACCCCCACCCGCCGCGTCCCACCGCCCGCTACCCCCACCCACCACGCACGCCCCGACCCAGCCAGCCACCGCGCAGGGCCCAACCCTGCCGCGAACCCCGCACGCCCCGACCCCACCGGCCGCCGGACAAGGCCCGACACCACCGGGCACCCCGCACGGTCCGACCCCACGGGCCGCCCCGCCCGGCCAGGCTTCGCCACCCACCCCGCACGCCCCGACCCCACCGGGCAACCCGCACGGCCCGATGCCACCTGGCGCGCGGCGCGGGCCGGCCGAGCCCGCGGCCGGAGCCGCCGCCGTCCCGCACGACGCCGCGAGTCCGGACGGCGCGGTAGCTGCGGCGGTCGACGGTGGGGACGGGATCACGCGTTCGGAGCTGCTCGTGCTGCGGCGGCTCGCCGGGCTGTTCACCGTGACCGAGATCGCGGCCGACCTGCACGTCAGCGCGAACACCGTGAAGACCCACCTCGCCCACATCTACCGTAAGCTCGGCGTCCACCGCCGCCGCGACGCGGTCGTGCGGGCGCACGAGCTGGGGCTTCTCTAGGGTCAGGGAACGCGGAAGAACAGCATCGGGTCGCGGGTGCGGTCGTGGACCGGGGCTGACAGGTGCAGCTTGTGCTTCAGACCGAGCAGCCGGTCGCGGGTGTCCGGGTCGGCGGCGCGGGAGGCGGTCAGGTGGCCGACGCCGCGGCCGCGCAGCCAGGACAGCACCACCGCGCCCTCGCTGCGGGGCCAGGGGCGGCGGCCGTGGTAGACGTCGTGGACGGCGACCGCGGCGCCCGGGCGCAGGGCCGGGAAGAGCGTCCGGGTGTACCACCGGGCGAACGACACCGTGTGCGCCGCGTCCACCAGCAGGAATCCGGGCGCGTCCGGCACCACCGCGGCGCGGACGTCACCGGCGGCGAAGTGCCAGCGGCCGGCCGACAGCTCCGCCGGCACGACGCGCGGCGCGTGGACGCCCCGATCGAACGAGTGCAGCTCGCCGGCGCCGTTGTCGCGCAGCGCCCGCAGCAGCCAGGTGGTCGACCAGCCGTGGCTCGCGCCCAGCTCGACGACGACGGCCGGACGCAGGGCGCGGACGGTCAGGTACGCGATCTCGGCCTCCAGGTCGTCCAGCCGCGGCCGCAGGTCGCGCCGGTCCCGCAGCTCGCGCTGCTCGTCGCGGGCGCGGCGCAGGTCGGCGGCGTACTCCCGGTACCACTGGACGATCTCCTCGACGAGGAACATGAGGCCTCCCGGCGGGTGGGCGCGGCAAGTGCGGAAGGGAGAAGGCGGCGGAACATCACGCCTCCCCGCGGGCAGGCGCGGAAGGCAGCGCCTGCCCGGGGGCGGGTGCGGAAGGGAGGGCCTCCCCGCGGGACAGGGTCGCCAGCGCGGTCAGCGTGGGCGTGCCGGGCACGAAGTAGCCGTCGTGGCCCTCGACGCCGTCGACCGGGAGGGACAGCGCGCCGAACGCCGGGTCGGCCGGGTGGGTGCCGTGGCCGGCGCCGAGGATCCGCAGGCCGGGCAGGCGGCGGGTCCAGTCGGTGGCCGCGGTGCCGGCCCAGACCCGCGCGGTGGTGTGCAGGTCGGCGGCCCGGTCCACGCCCATGCCGGGGCTGCCGAGCGCGACCAGGTCGGTGACCCGCCGGTCGAGGTGCGGCGCGGCCAGGCCGACGACCGTCGAGCCGTAGCTGTGGCCGACGAGCACGATCCGGTCGCCGGGCAGGCGGGCGACGAACGCGCGCAGCGCGAGCGCCCCCGCGGCGGCCCGGTCCTCGCGCACCGCGGCCAGCCGCACCCCCTCCGGCGGTTCGTAGCCGAGCCAGGCGACCACGGCGACGTCCGGCCGGTCGATCGCGGCGGCGAGCTGCCGCGCCTGCCAGGCCGGCGACCGTCGCTGGACGCCGCCGAGGCCGGTGTCGAAGTTGGCGGCGGTGGTGTCGACGCCGGGCACCAGGACGACGACCGTGCGGGCCCGCGTGAGGTCGCCGACGACCTCCAGGGCGCGCCCGTCCGGGTACCGTCCACTGTGGATCGCCAGCGGTGCCGGCACGCCGGTGACGTGGGTCGGGCCGAGGACCGCCCAGCAGAGGGCGATCGCGGGGAGAGCCAGCAGCCTGCGCATGCCCCGGACGGTAGGGACGGGGCATGGCCCGGATCGTCACCCCGCGGCGCCATCCCGGCGTAGCACCCCGGTACTACTCGACGGCGGCGACCTGCCCCGTCCGTACGCGACCCGGTGCTACTCGCCGGCGGCGACCAGACCCGTCTCGTACGCGAAGACGACCGCCTGCGCCCGGTCGCGCAGGTCGAGCTTGGTGAGCACCCGGCTGACGTGCGTCTTCACGGTCTGCTCGGCGACGACGAGGGTGTCGGCGATCTCCCCGTTGGACAGCCCGCGGGCGACGAGGCGTAATACCTCGGTCTCACGCGGCGTCAGCGCCGCCAGCCGCGCCGGCTGGTGCGGGACCGCCCGCGGCCGGGCCGCGAACTGCTCGATGAGCCGCCGGGTGACGGACGGGGCGAGCAGGCCCTCGCCGGACGCGACGACCCGCACCGCGTTCACCAGCTCGGCCGCGGGAGCGTCCTTGAGCAGGAAGCCGGACGCGCCGGCCCGTAACGCCTCGAACACGTAGTCGTCGAGGTCGAACGTGGTGAGGATGAGCACCCGCGGCCGGTGCAGGCCGGGCGCGACGTCGAGCAGCTGCCGGGTGGCCTGGAGGCCGTCGAGGACCGGCATGCGGATGTCCATGAGCACCACGTCGGGCGAGCGCTCGCGGGCCATCGCCACGCCCTGGGCGCCGTCGGCCGCGTCGCCGACCACGGTCAGGTCGGGCTGGGCGGCCAGCAGCGCGGCGAAGCCCTGCCGGACCATCGCCTGGTCGTCGACGATCATCACCTTGATCACTCAGCACCGTCCCCGTCGTCGTCGAGCGGCAGGATCGCCTCGACCAGGTACCCGTCGGCGACCGGGCCGGCCGTGAGCGTCCCGCCGGCCGCGGCCGCCCGCTCGCGCATGCCGAGCAGCCCGTGCCCCGCGCCCCCGCCGTCTTCTGCGACGCCGGGCCCGTTGTGGACCCGCACCCGCAGCGCGCCGCGGTCGCGGGTGAGCGCGATGCGCACCGGCGCGCCGGCGGCGTGGCGGCGGGCGTTGGACAGCGCCTCCTGGACGATCCGGTAGGCGGCCAGGCCGACCGCGGGCGGTACCCGCGCGCCGGGTAACGGCGCGAAGGCGACCTCGACGCCGGCCTCGCGGGCGTCGCGGACGAGGCCGGCGAGGTCGTCGAGGACGGGCTGCGGCTCGGTCGGCGCGGGCTGGTCGGCGCCGCGCAGCACGCCGAGGAGCCGGCGCATCTCGGCGAGCGCCTCCCGGGAGGTGCCGGCGATCGCGGCCAACTCCTCGGCGACGGCGGGCGGGACACCCTCGATGCGGTAGACGGCAGTCTCGGCCCGCACCGCGATGAGCGACATGTGGTGGGCCACGACGTCGTGCATCTCGCGGGCGATCCGGTTGCGCTCCTCGGCGACGGCCCGCCGGGCCTGGGCCAGCTCGGTGCGCTCCTCCTCCTCGGCGAGGGCCCGCTGCACCTCGCGGCGGCGGCGGATCTGGTCGCCGATGACCATGACGGCGACGACGCCGAGGACCAGCCCGGCGACGTTCTCCGGGTCGGTGAAGGCGAGCACCAGCACCAGGGCCGAGGCGAAGACCCAGACCAGCACGCCGCGGCGGTGCCGGATCGAGACCACGGCCAGGATCAGCGGGAACAGCAGGACCTGCAGCGGCTGCCACGGCCACGGCGTGCCGTCGCTGAGGTCGAGGGTCAGGCCGGTCCAGAGGGAGACGACCCACGCGAACCGCCACGCGAGCAGCGGCCGGGTCGGCAGCAGCGCGATCGGGGCCGCGGTGAGGATCGACACGAGCGTCCGGTAGAACCCGCTGCCGCCGCCGTTGCCGTGCAGGTACTCATACGAGAGGAGGCCGCTGAGCACGGCCGCGACGGCGGCGACGAGCGGCAGCGACCGGCCGAGCCGGGTGCGCGGGTGCACTGCGGGGTCCGGGCCGACCAGGAAGGCCCGCAGGTCCCGCAATGTCCTACGCACACGGCCACCGTAACCGACGCGCGGTGTCACGCCGGTGTCAGGACATCCGGGGCACCACCTCGTCGGTGGCCGCGCGCCACACCCAGTTGCGGCGGCGGTACAGGCGGCGCAGCCCGGCCCGGCGGAGGTTCTCCAGCGACGGGTTGACGGTGCCGGGCACCGGCTCCACCACCTGTGCGGCGACGACCCGGCAGCCGAGGTGCCGCGCCGCGGCGATGCGGGTGCGGATGAGCGCGGTCTGGATGCCGCGGTTACGGTACCGTAGATCGACCGCCGTCGAGTTCAGCACGCCGACGCCGGCGTGGACGAAGAGGCTGCCCCCGCCCGCGATCCGCCCCTCGACGCGGGCCGCGAACGGCCGGAACGCGGGATGCCCGACGACCGCGGCGAGCATCGGCCCGTAGATGCCGGGGCTCATGCCGAACGCGCCGGCCACGACCGCGCCCCACTCCTCGGCGTCGCCGGGCGCCACCGGCCCGACCTCGACCTCGGCCGCCGCCGGCGGCGGGGCCGTCGTCGCCGCCTCGATCGGGCAGGCCAGCTGCAGCCAGGTGTCGGCGGCGGTGATCCCGAACTCGGCGCACAGCCCGGGCCAGCCGGCCGGCAGCGCGGCCGGGGCCGGTTGCAGCACCGCCATGGTGGCGCCGTGCCGCCGGTAGAAGCCGGCCAGGGCGGTGAGCAGGTCCGGGCCGGTGGGGCCGGGGAAGCCGAGGGCCTTGTTCCAGTACCGCGCGGGGTCGTCGCGCATCGCCAGGGCGACCCCGCCGCCGATCCGCTCCGCGGCCATGCCCCGGGCCGCGCGCATCCCGGCCGGGGCGTTCACCACGAGCTGGTACATGAACTCGGCCTCGGCCGTCTCCGCTTCCACGGCGCTCGTCCTATCCCGGTGGCGGCGGTTCATGCCGGGTGCGAGAGTTGCCGGCGTGAGCGTGGCCTTCGCCGACCTGCCGGAACCGCGCCCGCTGACCCCGGCGGAGCGCGCAGTGCTCGCCGCGCTGGTCGGGTTCGCGGCGCGCGAGGAGCTGACCGCCCAGCTGGCGTCGGCCCGGGTGACGGCGGAGTGTGACTGCGGCTGCGCGTCGGTGCGGCTGGCCACGACCGGTCCGGCACTGCCGCGCGCGGCGGTCAAGGCGATGAGCGAGTACCGGCGCGACGACCACGTCGCCGTCGCCGCCACCGCCGGCCGGGTCGACGCGGTGCTGCACGTGGTAGGCGGGCGGCTGCACGAGCTGGAGCTGTTCGCGGGTGAGGGCGTGAAGGTGGTACCGCCCCCGCCGGCCAGGCTCACCGACTTCCACACGGCCTAACGCAGGAGCAGGGCGGTCACCCCCGGGAACGAGGCGCGGGTGGCGGCCGTCATCCGGTCGCGCACGTCGTTCTGCTCGACGGCGGTCCAGCCGACCGGGTCGGTGCGCTGGAGGCTGACCCGGACGGCCCAGACCAGGTTGTGGTCGAGCACGCCGAGCACGAAGGTCATCTCGGACCGCATCTGCTGCGACGCGTTGCGCATCGTGTAGAGCACGGCCTCGTCGCCGAGGCCGGAGAGCTGGACCGGCTGGTCGTTGACGCTCGCGGCGCCGGCGACGACCTGGTGGACCATCCGGGCGCTCTCGGCCCCCTCCCGCACGGTGACGCTGACGACGATGTTCGCCCGGACCTTGCCGCGGTCGTGCACCCGGTCGGCGAGGCAGGAGGCGTCGATGCCCTGCTGCGACGGGGTGAAGCGGGGCTCGTCCGGCCGGTCCTGGGTCTCGAACAGCGCCTGGAACGCGCTGAGGTCGAGGTGGTCGCACAGGTTGTCGACGGTGCGGGTGCCGTCGTAGTGCGACAGCGCGACCGGCACGTCGATCGGCTCGTCATAGAGCTTGTGGTAGGCGGTGATCCCGGCGACCGTGAGCACGGCGAGCCCGGCGACCACCGCGCCGATCCGCACCGCCGTCCGCCGCCGCCCGCCGCCCGCTCGCGCCCGCCGCCGACCACCCACGGCGCTGTCGCTCCGCCCGCCTCGACCGACATTCCGGAAATATCCGGCTTGAGAGGGAGGGGTGGACTCGCCGGCCGCGGGCGAGCCGGGTGGCACGGACACCGGCGACGCGGCGTAGGGCGGCGCCGACATCGGCAGCGATCTCCCACCGCCCGGCCCAGCCGGCGCACCGGAGACCGCGCCGGGGAGCGGGCCGACGTCCGAGACCGGGCGCGGCACGCCGGCGGCCGTCCCTCGGCGTACTTGTCGGACAGCCAGTTGCCCATCGCCAGCAGCACGGCCGGCG
>NZ_JBEXCY010000337.1:0-8257 GCF_040605515.1 Dactylosporangium sp. NPDC005572
GCTCGCGGTCCACGACCGCGAGCGCGTCAGCGTCATCGTCGTCGAGAGCCGCATCGGCATGGCCGACTCCCCGCTGCGCAACATCCGGCGGGAGTCGACGGTCCGCGCGTCCGCCGAGGCGGTCTTCGCCGGCCGGGCCTTCGGCATGGTCTCGGCCGGCTCCAGCGGCGCCGCCGTCGCCGCCTCCGCCCACGTCCTGGGCCGCCAGCGCGGCGTCCGCCGCCCCGGGCTCGCCGCCGCGCTGCCCACGCCGCACGGCCCGGTGCTGCTCGCCGACGTCGGAGTCACCCTCGACGCCACCATGCTGGAGCTGGTCCAGCATGGTGTGCTCGCCGCCGCCTACGCCGGCGTCGCGCTCGGCATCGCCGCGCCGCGCGTCGGCCTGCTGTCGATCGGCAGCGAGCCCGGCAAGGGCGACCGGCTGCGCCGTGCGGTCTCCATCGCCCTGTCCGACATCCCGCTGCCCGGCGGCGGCCGGTACGTCGGCCTGGTCGAGGGTCACGACGTGGCCCAGGGCGGCCCGGCCGACGTCGTGATCACCGACGGCTTCACCGGCAACATCCTGCTCAAGGGCATCGAGGGCGCCCTGCGGGGCACCCGAAACCATGAGGCGGCGGCCGTGCTGCTGGGCGTCGTCGGCGACGTCGTGGTCTGCCACGGCGCCGCCACCGGGCCCGACATCGCCGACGGCATCGCCCTCGCCGCCCGGCTGCACCGCGACGGCGTCATCCCCGCCGTCGCGGCGCTCGCCGACGATCTGCTGACCGAACTCTCCTCGGCCGGCGGCCTCACCATCCGTGACCAACTGGGAGAGCGCTCGTGAAGAAACCGACCCAGCTCGAGGACGCCTTCGGCGTCGAGTTCGACCCCGACATGCTGCGGCGCGCGCTGACCCACCGCTCCTACGCCTACGAGAACGGCGGCCTGCCCACCAACGAGCGCCTGGAGTTCCTCGGCGACGCGGTGCTCGGTGTGGTGATCACCACCGCCCTGTTCCACAACCACCCGGACCTGGCCGAGGGCCAGCTGGCCAAGCTGCGCGCGAGCGTGGTCAACATGCGCGCGCTGGCGGACGTCGCCCGCCGGCTCGGCCCCGACGGCATCGGGCCCTACCTGCTGCTCGGCCGGGGCGAGGAGGCCACCGGCGGCCGCGACAAGGCCAGCATCCTCGCCGACACGCTGGAGGCGCTGATCGGCGCGGTCTACCTGCAGTACGGGCTGGACCCGACGGCCCAGGTGATCCACAAGCTGTTCGACGGGCTCATGGCCGAGGCCGCCGTCCGCGGCGCCGGCCTCGACTGGAAGACCAGCCTGCAGGAGCTCACCGCCGGCCGCGGCCTGGGCGTCCCGGAGTACCGCATCGACGAGGAGGGCCCCGACCACGCCAAGCGGTTCACCGCCTGGGTGATCGTGGCCAAGCGGCGGTACGGCGGGGCCCAGGGCGGCAGCAAGAAGGAGGCCGAGCAGCGCGCCGCCGAGGCCGCCTGGCGCGAGCTGTCGGATCGACCCGACGGCGCGGCCGAGGACGACGGCACCCCGGAAGCCGGCGATGACGCCGGTCGCTGAGGTGCTCGAGCGCAAGCGGAACGCATCGATCCTGCTGGCGTACCCGCTCGGCCTGTACGCGCTGAGCCGCCTCGTGCAGCTCTGCCTGGTCTGGTGGATGGCCGACGACGGCAAGGTCCGCGACCGGCTGCTCGCCTGGGACGGCGGGCACTTCGTGCGGGTGGCCGAGGAGGGATACCCGACCGGGTACACCTACAACGGTGACGGCGTCCTCGTCGGCAACGGCCTGGCGTTCTTCCCCGGCTACCCGATGCTCGTGCGGCTGACGCACTTCGTCACGCGGCTCGACTACCCAACGGCGGCGATCACCGTGTCGTGGATCGCGGGCGGCGCCGCGGCCGTGCTGCTGTGCGCGCTCGGCACCCGGCTCTACGACGAGCGGGCCGGCCTCGCCCTGACCGCCCTGTTCTGCACGCAGCCGATGGCGATGGCGCTGTCGATGGCGTACTCCGAGGCGCTGTTCACCGCGCTGGTCGTCGGCATGCTGCTGTTCGCGCACCGGGGCGA
The DNA here is from genome assembly GCF_040605515.1 of Dactylosporangium sp. NPDC005572. Classification (NCBI taxonomy): domain Bacteria; kingdom Bacillati; phylum Actinomycetota; class Actinomycetes; order Micromonosporales; family Micromonosporaceae; genus Dactylosporangium; species Dactylosporangium sp. NPDC005572. The sequence goes on from NZ_JBEXCY010000337.1 coordinate 2,074, forward strand.
CTGGCTGCTCGCCGGCGCGTTCGGGCTCGGGGCGGCATTGACCCGGCCGACCGGTGCCGCGGCCGCGATCGCGCTCGCTGTCGCCGCGGGCATCACGTTGTACCGAGAGCGCGGCACCCTCGGTACCGCCGCATGGAAACCCGTCGCGGCGGCCCTGGTGGCGCTGGCCGGCGTGCCCGCCTATCTGCTGTGGGTGGGCACGCGCGTCGGCGACCTCGGCGCCTGGTTCGACATCCAGACGGCCGGCTGGGGCACCACGTTCGACTACGGCACGTCCAGCTTCAAGTTCGTCCGCGACGCCCTGCGGGCCGGCGACGGCTGGGTCCAGGTGAGCATCGCGTGGATGGTCATCGGCGTCGTGATCCTCGCCGCCGTCGCCGTCGCAATGCGCGTCTGGCCGCCGCTGACCGTCTACGGCCTGCTCGTCCTCGTGCTGGTCCTCGGGCAGGGCGGCTACTACCACTCCAAGCCGCGGCTGCTCGTGCCCGCGCTGCTCATCCTGGTGCCGCCGGCCGTCGCCCTGGCCCGGGCCCGACCGCGCACGGCAGCGCTAGTCTTGGCGGGCTGCGGCGCGTTCGGGCTGTGGTACGGCTCGTACCTGATCACCGCCTGGCACTACGCGATCTAACCGAGTTTGGTCGGGGCCTGCCGGCTCTGGACCCGATCTAGAGGACCCACATGCCCGAGCTTCCCGAGGTCGAGACCGTCCGCCGCGGGCTCGACAAATGGGTCTCCGGTCGGCGCATCGCCACCGTCGAGGTGCTGCACCCCCGGGCGGTCCGCCGGCACCTGCCCGGCGCCGCGCACTTCGCCGCCCTGCTCGCCGGGCGGCGGGTGGGCGCGGTGCTGCGCCGCGGGAAGTACCTCTGGCTCCCCCTCGACGACGAGGACGCCCTCATCGGCCACCTCGGCATGTCCGGCCAGCTGCTCATGCAGCCCGCCGACGCGCCCGACGAGACGCACCTGCGGGTCCGGCTCCGGTTCGACGACGACGGCCCGGAGCTGCGCTTCGTCGACCAGCGCACGTTCGGCGGCCTGGCCGTGTCGACCGGCGGCGCGGTCCTGCCGGCCGAGCTGGCGCACATCGCCCTCGACCCGGTCGATCCCCTCTTCGCCGACGAGGCGTTCGTTGCCGCCATGCGCCGGCGTCGTACCGAGGTCAAGCGCGCCATCCTGGACCAGACGCTGATCTCGGGCGTCGGCAACATCTACGCCGACGAGGCCCTGTGGCGGGCGTCGCTGCACGGCGCCCGCGACACGTCGCTGCTGACCCGCCCGGCGGTCCGCCGCCTGCTGGGCCACGTCCGCGACGTGCTCCACGAGGCGATCGGCCAGGGCGGCACGAGCTTCGACGCGCTGTACGTGAACGTCAACGGCGAGAGCGGCTACTTCGAACGCTCGCTGAACGCCTATGGCCGCGAGGGCCTGCCCTGCAACCGCTGCGGCACGGCGATCCGCCGCGAGTCGTTCATGAACCGCTCGTCGTTCTCCTGCCCCCGTTGCCAGCCCCGCCCCCGCACCGCCTGACCGCCCGCGCACGGGGTCAGGCGCCCGGGGCGGGGAACGGCACGGCGTGGAGGTGGCGGTACGGGCGGGGGCGGCGCGAGGCCGGGGCCGGGCGGGTCAACTCGCCCAGTGCCGGGCTCAGGCCGCACCAGGCCGGCAGGTCCGCGTACGGGTCCGGGGCGCCCAGGTCCGTCACCAGACCGAAGCCCGCTCCCCGCTCCACCTGCAGCCGCGCCGCCTGATCGAGCTCCCACGGCGGCACCGCGTGGACCAGGTGGCCGTCGCCGGGGCGGGCGCCCTCGCACGACCAGCGGCGGTAGTCGCGCCAGTTGCCGTCGAACACGCACACCGGCAGGCCCAGGTCCCGGTAGGCCTCGTCCGGCGGCTCGCCCGGGTTCAGCACGACCTCCGGCAGGCCGGCGCGGTTGGCGGCCTGGGCGGTGACGGCGACCGGGCCGATCGAGTACGGGCTGACGGGGGTGTGGTCGAGGAAGATCCCGCGGACCGGGTAGCCGGCCCACCGGTACACGTCGGCGCGGACCTCGGCGATCGGGCGCGTGCCGTAGTCCAGGTCGACGTAGCCGAGCAGCCGGACGCCCGCCGCGTCCAGCCGGTTCATGGCCGCGGTCCACAGCGGATCCCGGCCGCTCCCGGGTCCGTGGGCGACGTCGACGACGACGCTGAACGCCGGACCGTGTCCCGCGATGATCTCCCATGCGTGCGGCCGGGCGAGCGGATGCGCCCGCAGCGGCAGGAGCGTCGGAACCCGGTCCACGACCGGACTAACGATGCTGGGCCCCCTCAAGCACGCCCGGTGTCCACGGTCCAGTAGGCCGTGCGGCCGCGCATCGCGGCGCCGACACCGATCGATGTGATGTCGCAGTCGACCAGGACATCCCGGTCGCTGTCGTCGCGCAGCCACTGCTTGACCACGCCGCCGGCGTCGCCGCCCTTGGCGACGAGCTCCTGCTCGAAGCCGGCGAACCCGGCCCGCTGCGCGCGGTCGGCCGGCTCGCTGCCGTCGCTGCCCTTGGTGTCGGTGAAGTCACCGGCTGCCATGTCGGCGCTGTGCGCGCGGGCCGCGGTGCGCAACTTGGCGTCCATCCGGACCGCTTCGCACTTCTCCTTGCGCCGCTCGGCGTTGATCAGCTGGACGACGCGGTCCTCGTAGGAGTTGTTGAAGTTGGCGGCGACGAGGGTGGGCGCGGCCGACGTGGGCCTGGCCGAGGTCGGGGCGGCCGAGGACGGCGCCGGTGCCTCGGCGGACGGCGAGGGGGCGGGCTCCGCGGCGGCGGCGCCCCTGGCGGGGCCGCTGTCGGTCAGCGCGGGCACGATCAGGAAACCCAGCCCGGAAAGGATGAGCACGGCCGTGACGGCCGCGGCAATGCCGACCGGGCCCAGCCGGGCCACCAACCGCGGCACCATCGCGTGCGTCTCCCGGGTCTGCGAACGCCTGTCGGCGAAGAATTTTCCGAGGAAGACGCTACTTTGCAGTGGCGCCGCGGGGCAACCGGTGGCACACTGCCACGATCGGCGCGGCGGTGCGGATCACGCACCCGGGTGAGTGAGAACACCCTGGCCAGGACGTTTGGCGTGCCGGTCGGCTTGACTAACTCGCGGCCCCGGCGGAACATAGAGGGGTCGCCAGTCGCGCCCATTCATGCCCTTGTGCTTCGGTCGCGGGTGCTGGGCGCGCGTTTGCCGGAGTCGACCGGCTGCGCTTAACAAGGAGACGATATGGCTAAGGCCCTCTTCGGCCACGTAGGCAGCGCGCCCGATCGGCGCCTTGTCGACGAGGTCACCCAACTGCGTGCCAAGGTTCGGGCCCTCGAATTCGAGGTTGTCCGGTTGCGCGCCGAGAACGACCGGCTTGCCGCGGCGGCTTCGGAGGCGGAGCAGCTGTCCCGTCTCGTCGAGCCGGCAATGGCCTGACGTTTCGAGACGAGCACGACCCGCACGTAGAACTGAACAGCAAACCCGCGCGCCGACATCCCAGGGGTCTCGGCGCGCAGTCATGTCTGGTGGTGGTAACGACACGGACGTCCGGTTGGTTGCGCGAGTGGCCCAAGTGGCCGGTGTGCCCACGACACGCGCATTATGGTGTGCGGTGCTGCCGGGTTGGGTACTCTCCCGGCGGTACCCTGCCGGATAAGAGACGTCGACCAGTGGAGATCCGTGCACCTCAAGAGCCTGACGGTCAAGGGCTTCAAGTCCTTCGCCTCAGCGACCACGCTGAGGCTCGAACCGGGCATCACGTGCGTCGTCGGGCCGAACGGCTCGGGCAAGTCCAACGTGGTCGACGCCATCTCCTGGGTGCTCGGCGAGCAGGGCGCCAAGGCCCTGCGCGGCGGCAAGATGGAGGACGTCATCTTCGCCGGGACCGCGGGCCGGGCCCCGCTGGGACGCGCCGAGGTCACGCTCACGATCGACAACGCCGACGGTGCGCTGCCGATCGACTACACCGAGGTGTCGATCACCCGCCGGATGTTCCGCTCCGGCGAGAGCGAGTACGAGATCAACGGCAACCAGTGCCGCCTGCTTGACATCCAGGAGCTGCTCTCCGACTCCGGCATCGGCCGCGAGATGCACGTGATCGTCGGCCAGGGCCGGCTCGACGGCGTGCTGCACGCCCGGCCGGAGGACCGGCGCTCGTTCATCGAGGAGGCCGCCGGCGTCCTCAAGCACCGCAAGCGCAAAGAGAAGGCCATCCGCAAGCTCGAGGCGATGCAGGTCAACCTCAATCGCCTCGGTGACCTCACCACCGAGCTGCGCCGCCAGCTCAAGCCGCTGGGCCGGCAGGCCGAGGTGGCCCGCCGCGCCGCCGGCATCCAGGCCGACCTGCGCGACGCGCGGCTCCGGCTGCTCGCCGACGACCTGGCCACGCTGCGCACGACGCTCGACAAGGAGATCGCCGACGAGACCGCCCTGCGCGCCCGGCGCGAGGAGGTCGAGGCCGAGGTCGAGGCGATCAACGAGCGGCTCGCCGCGCTGGAGGCCGAGCACGCGGCCGACGCGCCGGTCCTCGCCGAGGCCCAGGACACGTGGTACCAGCTGTCGAACCTCCAGGAGCGGTACCGCTCGCTCCATCAACTGGCGGGCGAGCGCTACCGCAACCTGTCCGCCGCGCCGGTCGAGGAGCGCCCCGGCCGCGACCCGGACCAGCTCACCGCCGAGGCGGAGAAGGTCCGCGAGCAGGAGGAGGAGCTCCGCGCCGCGCTGGAGGCCAGCCAGGAGCGCCTGGCCGAGGCGGTCGAGCGCCGGCAGGACCTGGAGCGCCGCCTCGCGTTCGCCGAGAAGGCCATCGTCGCGGCCCACAAGGCCATCGCCGACCGCCGCGAGGGCCTGGCCAAGCTGACCGGCCAGGTCGAGTCGGCCCGCAGCCGCGCGACCGCCGCCGCCGACGAGATCGAGCGGCTCGCGGTCCAGCTCGCCGAGGCCGAGACCCGCGCCGAGCACGCCCAGGGCCTGTTCGAGGAGGCCAGCGCAGGCGCGTCGGTCGCCGACCGGGACAACGCCGACCTGGAGCTGCGCCACCAGGAGGCGACCCGCGAGCTCGAGACGATCAACGGCGAGGTCCGCACCCACAGCGACGCCGAGCGGGCGGCCGAGAAGGACGTCGCCCAGTGGAAGGCGCGCGAGGAGGCCCTGGCGATGGGCCTGCGCCGCAAGGACGGCGCGGGCACGCTGCTGGCCAGCTCCGACCGGGTGCCGGGCATGCTGGGCAGCGTCGCCGCCCTGCTGTCGGTCGAGGCCGGCCACGAGGCCGCGCTGGCCGCCGCGCTCGGCGCGCTCGCCGACGCGGTCGCGGTGTCCGGCGTCGACGCGGCCGTCGCCTCGGTCGAGCTGCTCAAGCACGACGACGCCGGCCGGGCCGCGCTGCTCATCGCCTCGGCGCCGATGCTGGACGCCCCGCCGGTCGAGCGGGTGCCGCTCCCGCCCGGCGCGCACTGGGCGATCGACCTGGTCCGCGCCCCCGACGAGCTGCGCCCGGCGCTGGAGCGGGCGCTCGGCGACGTGGTGTTCGCCCCCGACCTGGCCGTCGCGAAGCGGATCGTGTCCTATGCGCCCGGCCTGCGGGCCGTCACCCCCGAGGGTGACGTGCTCGGCGCCTACGCCGCGGCCGGCGGCTCCGGCAAGCAGCACAGCTTCATCGAGGTGCAGGCCGCCGTCGAGGAGGCCCGCCAGAAGAAGGTCGACGCCGAGCGGCGCGTCGCCGAGGCCCGCGAGCTGCTCGCGCTGGCCCGCAACGCCGCCGGGGTGGCCAAGGAGCAGGTCGCCGAGGCCGCCGCCGCCAAGAAGGAGGCCGACAGCCAGCGCAACGCGGCGGCCCGCCGGCTGGCCGAGTTCGGCGCCGCGGCCAAGTCGGCCAAGGCCGAGGTCGAGCGGCACGCGGCCGCGAAGGGCAAGGCGGAGTCGGCCCGCGAGTCGGGCCTGACCAGCCTGGCCGAGCTGGAGGAGCGCCTCGCCGCGGCCGAGGAGACGCCCATCGACGAGGACCCGTCGACGATGGACCGCGACGACCTCGCCGAGCAGGTACCGGGCGCGCGGCAGCATGAGATGGAGGTCCGGCTCGCCGTGCGCACCGCGGAGGAGCGGGTCGGCGCCCTGGCCGGGCGGGCCGACGCGCCCAGTCTGCCAACCGCGCCTCGAACAGCGCTCGCACGCCCGTGTCGGATCG
>NZ_JBEXCY010000338.1:0-8217 GCF_040605515.1 Dactylosporangium sp. NPDC005572
GCCCGCGCCTTGACCGACGGCCTGGGCCTCGAACGGGCGCACACCGTCGTCGAACTGGGCCCGGGTACCGGCGCCGTGACCGACGTCATCCTGCGCCGGATGCCGCCCGGCGCGCGGCTCGTCGCCGTGGAGCGCAACCCGAACCTCGCCGCGCGCCTCGCCGCCCGGTACCAGGGCCGGGCTGTGCGGATCGTGACCGGTACCGCCGAAGACCTTGCCGGCATGGTCGACGCCCCGGTCGACGCCGTCGTCTCCGGGCTGCCGTGGACCGTCATCCCGCACGGCACGCGACGCCGCATCCTCGACGCCGTCACCACAGTGCTGGCCGCCGGCGGCAGTTTCAGTACCTTCGCCTACAGTCACGCCGCGTGGACGCCACCGGCCAGGCACTTCACCGCCGAGTTGCGCGCGCGGTTCCGGACCGTTTCCCGCACTCCGTGCGTCTGGAGCAACCTGCCACCCGCATTCGTCCACCGGGCCAGCCGGTGAGGAGGCGCCAGGCTTGCGGAAGCAACGGTCAGCTGATGCCCAGGCTGCCGAAGTCGTACATCCCGTAGTAGTCGGTCACGAACACGTTCGTGACCCGCGGGTTGCGGTAGTTGAGGGCCTTGTCGTACACGAACGGCACCATGACGGCCTCGTCCATGACGATCTTGTTGATCTGGCCCCAGATCTCGGCGGCCTTCGCGGCGTCCGTCTCGGCCTTGGCCTTGTCGATCAGGCTGTTGACCTCGGCGTTGTTCAGCTCGGCGTAGTTCAGGTTCCCCGCCGAAACGATGCCGCGACCGTCGACCAGCACCTGGAGGAAGCCGTAACCGGTCGGGAAGTCGGCGCCCCAGCCGGCCATCATCAGACCGTAGCCCTTGGCGTGCACGTTGGACGGCGAGCCGATGGTCGAGCGGAAGTACAGCGAGACCTCGGTCGGGTCGAGGCGGGCGTTGATGCCCACGTTCTTCAGCGCGGCCTGCAGCGCCTCGGCCGTCTTCGGCTCCTTGCCCGAGTTACGGGTCGCGATGACCGTGTCGAAACCGTTCGGCTTCCCACAGGCGGCGAGTTCTTCCCTGGCCTTGTCGATCTGCGGCTTGCCCGACTTCGTGTTGTACGGGTCCAGGTTCGGGTCGTAGCCGGCGATCGTCGGCGGCAGCATGTTGATGGCGATGTCACCACCCGCGTCCGCGCCACCACGAGCGGCCTGCATCGTGGTCTTGTCGGTCGCGTACTGCACGGCCTTGCGGCAGTGGATGTTGTCGAACGGCGCGACCTTGGTGTTGATCGAGAAGTAGCGGACGAAGCCGATGTTCGGCGTGTCCGCGTTCTTCTTGTTGGTGGGTTCTCCCAGAATCCGCGCCTGAGTGCCCTGCTGGACACCGGTCTGCGCGACGTCGATGTCGACGGTGCCGGAGATGAGCTGGTTGTCGATGTCTGCCGCCGCTGTGCCGATGGTCAGCTCGATCTGGTCGGGCAGCGCCTTGCGCACGGTGTCGGTCTGCGGGTCCCACTGCGCGTTGCGCACCAGCACGGCCTTCTTGCCCGGGACGTACGACTCGAACTTGTACGGTCCGGACGAGACCGGTTTGGTGCCGTACCCGTCCTTGGTGTCCTTCGCCGCCGGGACCGGACCCGCAGCGGTCATGGCCAGGAGGTACGGAAAGTCCGCCAGCGGCCGGGCCAGCGTGAACACGATCGTCTTGTCGTCGGGCGTCTGCACCGACTTCAGGCCGAGCTTGTTCGGGTCGGTGTCCTTGTACGGGCCGGGGTAGCTCTGGCCCTGGTCGAGCTCGTCGATCAGGTAGGTCGGGCCGCCGGAGAGCACGTCCTGGGCGAAGATCCGCTCGATGCCGTACTTGACGTCCTTCGACGTGATCGGCGAGCCGTCCTCGAACTTGATGTTGTCCTTCAGCTTGAAGGTGTACTTCTTGCCGCCGTTCTCGATCGTCGGCAGCGCGGTCGCCAGGTCGGGAACCAGTTTGAGGCCGTCCTGACCCGGCCTCGCCTCGTTGGTCAGCAGCGAGCGGACGTAGTAACCCTTGCTGAAGTTCCACACCCACGCGTAGTACGCACGCACCGGGTCGAACGAGTCCGGGTCGCTGCTGCTGACGAGCTTGAGCGTGCCGCCCTTCCTACCGGACGGGTTGACGACGCCCTTCGTTGCGGCGTTGAAGCTGGGCGTCCCATCCGTCGCCGGGGTCGAACCGCTCGACAGACCGGAGCCTGCCTGGTTGTCCTTGTCGTCCTTGTTCAGCTGGCTCAGGAAGGGCAGGCTGGCCAGGACGAGGACGACGGCGATCCCGGTCAGGCCGGCGGCCAGCCAGCGCCGCGAGCGTAGCGGCCAGGGCCGGGGGATCATCCGTCCGGGGAGGTCGGCGAGGCGCTGTGGTGGCGCCGCAGCGATGGGACTGTCGATGCGGGGGACCTGAGCGAACATCGGGGCGACGGGAGGTGCCGGCGCGGGGGATGTCATCGCCGATGCCCCAACGGCCGCCGGCGACGCGGGCGCGGCTGCGGGTGACGTGGGCGGAGCCGCCGGTGACGTGGGCGGAGCCGCCGGCGACGCGGGCGCGACCATCGGGACCATCGTCGGCGGTTGGTACGGGCGGTTGGCAGGGTATGGCGGGGGTGGCGTCCGGTGGGGGGTGGCGGCGGGGACTGCGGCCGTGTCGGGTCCGGCTGGGATGGCGTGGACGGCGCCGTCGGCAACCACGAGTTGTGGCTCGTCGAGGACCGTGGCCGGTCGGCCGGACGCTCGGAGCAGCATGGTCGCCACCAGCGGTGTGCGAGTCGCGCCGCCGACCAGGAACCAGCCCGCGATGCTCTCCGGCCGGACGCGGGCCTCCCGAACGGTGGCCAGCGTGGTCGTGATGGTCTTGTTCAGCACGGGGGTCGCCGCGCGCTCGAACTCCTCCCGGGTGACGATCACGTCGCGCTGGGCCGCCGCCACGTACATCGTCGCGGACGACTGCCGGGTCAGGGCCTCCCGGGCCTCGCGCGCGTCCTGCCACAGCTGCAGGCGGTGGTAGCGCCCTGCCGGGTCCGTCGGCTCGCTGATGCTCCGCCATACCTGCGGTGCCGAATCGGCCAGCGATGCCCCGACGTGCGCCACGACCAGCGCGTCCAGGTCGAGGCCGCCGATGTCGTCGATCCCGCGGTACGCCAACGTCTCGAACTCACCGCCGGTGCGCTGCACGACGCTCACATCGAAGGTGCCCGCACCCAGGTCGTAGACCACGACGCTCTGCCCGACGGCGACGAGGTTGCCCAGCACCGCGGTGAAGTAGGCGGCTGCCGCGACCGGCTCGGCCAGCAGCACCGGCGCCGGCAGCCCCGCCAGCCGCGCCGCGTCCACCAGCACCTTGCGTCGCGCGGGCCCCCAGGCGACGGGGTGCGTGAGGGTGACCCGCTCGACCGGGCCACCGGCGACCCGCCGGGCTTCGGCGGCCACTCGTTGCAGCGCCGCCGCGACCAGTTCGGCGACCGTGTGGACCCGGTTGCCGAGCAACACGTCAAGCTCGTCGATGCGTCGTTTCGGGTTCGGCTCGAATCGGCCCGGGTCGGCGCGGGCGGCTCGCTCCGCGTCGCGGCCGACCAGCAGGTGGCCTTCCACAGCGGCGAACACCGCCGAGGGCAGCAACGGCGAACTGTCGAACAGCAGCGTCCGGCTGCGCCCGTCCGGCCACCGCAGCACCGCGACAGTATTGGAGGTGCCGTAGTCGATGCCGAGATGAATACCCGTCACGCGCAGCAACCCTAGGCCACACGACCGGCCACGACACATCGGCCGAACCGGCGCTGCTTTCCGGGTTGAGCGGCGCGCGTGGACGCCGCCACAATGCGTCCCTGCACGGCCTTCGTAGCTGCCGGAAGTCGCACGCAAATGGACCGCTAGCAAGCCGGACGTGGTCGCTCACTGCACCGCCCGCGGTGCGGCCGGCTGGCATGCTGGCGGGTATGCATGAGCTCGTGCGGCTCGCCGGCTTCTTCGCCGCCCACCAGGCCCGCAACGTCCTGAACCTCTCCGACGGCGAGGTCCTCTTCCCGATGCACGGCTACGAGCACGACGACCACGGGCGGGGCATGACCTGCTTCGTCGGCGAGATCGGCCGGGACGTTCTCGCCGACAACGAGCACGGCGCGCAACGGGCAGTGCTCGTCGTCGACGGCTACCTCAACCTCGACGCCGGCAGGTTCGACGCGCTCATCATCGAAGCCGTCGAGTACGGACCCGACGAGGCGTCGATGACGATCGCCGTGCCGTACCGGCTGCCGGCGAGCCCCGGCGGCTTCGCCGTCCACCGGCCGAAGTTCATCAAGCTCACCGGTGTCGACCGGGCCGGGCTCGGCGAGGCGTTCGGCGCCGGCGTCGACAGCCACCACGAGGCCGCCGCGGTCTGGCACGCCCACTTCGACGACTCGATCTGAGAACGCTCCGGAGCGCGCACCCCGCCGGGCCTATCGTGATCGGATGACTGACAACGGGCCGGACGGGTCCCGCTGGGTCCGGCTGCTGCCGGGCGTCGCGGCGATCCGCGGGTACCGGCGGTCCTGGCTGCGAGGCGACGCGCTGGCCGGCCTGACCGTCGCCGCCTACCTGGTGCCGCAGGTGATGGCGTACGCGACCCTCGCCGGCCTGCCGCCGGTCACCGGCCTGTGGGCGATGCTCGCGCCCCTTGCCGTGTACGCGCTGCTCGGCTCCTCCCGTCACCTGTCGATCGGGCCCGAGTCGACGACCGCCCTGATGACCGCGACCGTGATCGCCCCGCTCGCCGGCGGCAGTCCCACCCGCTACGCGGCGCTGGCCGCCGCCCTCGCCGTCGTCGTCGGCCTGCTCTGCATCGGGGCGGCGGTGGCCCGGCTGGGCTTCCTCGCGGACCTGCTGTCGAAACCGATCCTGGTCGGGTACCTGTCCGGCGTCGCGATCATCATGATCGTCAGCCAGCTGGGCAAGGTGACCGGGGTACCAGTCACCGGTGACACGCTTGTCGAGCAACTGCTGTCCGTCGTCCGGCACGCCGGCCAGGTCGACCTGGGAACCCTGGCGTTCTCGCTCACCGTGCTCGGCTTCCTGTTCCTCGTGCGGTGGTGGCGGCCGAAGGCGCCGGGGCCGCTGCTGGTCGTGCTGCTCGCCACCGCCGCGGTGGCCGCGTTCGGCCTGCGCGAGCACGGGATCGCCGTGGTGGGCGCGGTCCCGGTCGGCCTGCCGGGGCCGTCGCTGCCGGCCGTCGGCGACCTCACGCACCTGTTGCTGCCGGCGGTCGGGCTGGTGGTGGTCGGCTACACCGACACCGTGCTGACCGCCCGGGCGTTCGCCGCCCGGGGCGGTTACCGCATCGACGCCAACCAGGAGCTGCTCGCCCTGGGCGTGGCCAACGTCGCCGCGGGCGGGTTGCAGGGGTTCCCGATCAGCAGCAGCGGCAGCCGTACCGCGCTCGGCTTCGCGGCCGGAGGCCGCACGCAGCTGGCGTCGGTCATGACGCTGGGGGCGATCATCGGTGTACTGCTGTTCGCCGCGCCACTGCTCGAGCTCTTCCCGGTCGCGGCGCTCGGCGCCCTCGTCGTCTACGCCGCGGTACAGCTGATCGACCTCGCCGGGTTCCGCCGCCTGGCCGCCTTCCGCCGCAGCGAGCTGCTCCTGGCCTTGGCGACGTTCGGCGGCGTCCTCGCGCTGGACATCCTCTACGGCGTGCTGCTCGCCATCGGCCTGTCGGTGGCCGAGCTGCTGCACCGCGTCGCGCGGCCGCACGACGCGGTGCAGGGTCTCGTGCCCGGCCTGGCCGGCATGCACGACATCGACGACTACCCGCAGGCAACAACAATTCCCGGGCTTCTGGTGTACCGCTACGACTCCCCGCTGTTCTTCGCGAACGCCGAGGACTTCCGGCAGCGGGCGCTGGCCGCCGCCGACAGCGGCCCGACGCGATGGTTCGTGCTCAACGCCGAGGCGAACGTCGAGGTCGACATCACGGCGCTGGAGGCCCTCGACCACGTACGCCGGGTGCTGACCGGCCGCGGCGTGGTGTTCGCGATGGCCCGCGTCAAGCGCGACCTGCAGGACGAGCTCGACGCGTTCGGCCTCACCGCCTCGGTCGGCACCGACCGCATCTTCCCCACCCTGCCGACCGCGGTGGCCGCCTACCAGGAATGGCGCCGCCACCACGACAAGCCGGCCGCGGGCTGATCGCAGCGAGCCTGGAACGGGTGATCCGTTCGGTTGGTCCTGACCGCGTTGGGATTACCTATGCTCCTGCAATGCGCGACGTCGAGCTGGCGATTGACTACGGAACGTCGAACACGGTGGCGTTGTTGCGCTGGCCCGACGGCCGGACCCGGCCGCTGCTGTTCGACGGCACGCCCCTGCTCCCCTCGGCCGTGTGGGCCGACGACTCGCGGCGGCTGCTGACCGGCCGCGACGCGCAGCGCTCCGCCCGGCACGATCCGGCCCGCTACGAGCCCAACCCCAAGCGGCGCATCGACGAGCTCGAGGTGCTGCTGGGCGACACGGCGTACCCGGTGCAGCAGCTCATCGCCGCCACCGTCGGCCGGGTGGTACGCGAGGCGCAGCAGGCGGCCGGCGGACCGATCGGCCCGGTCACCGTCACGCACCCGGTGGCCTGGGGTCCCGCTCGCCGCGCGGTGCTCACCGCGGCGGCGGCTGACGCCGGCATCGCCGAGCCGACCCTGCTCGCCGAGCCGATCGCGGCCGCGACCTACCTCGCCGGCCTGGCGGGCCATCCGGTCCGGCCCGGGCAGTGCGTCCTGGTGTACGACCTGGGCGCCGGCACGTTCGACGCCACCGTGGTGCGGCGTACCGAGACCGGCTTCGAAGCGCTCGCCTACCGGGGCCTGGACGACGTCGGCGGCCTCGACCTCGACGCCGTCATCGTGCAGCTGGTCGCCGCCACCGTCCGCCCGGAGGAGACGGACCGCTGGCAGCAGCTCCTCTCCCCGACCAACGCCGAGCAGCGACGCCAGCGCATTCTGCTGTGGCAGGACGCCTGCGACGCCAAGGAGCTGCTCTCCCGCCAGCCGGCCACCGCCATGCACGTCAGCGGCCTCGGCCGGGACGTGATGATCACCCGCGCCGAGCTGGAGGAGGCCGCGGCACCGCTGCTGCGCCGCACGGTCGACACCGCGGCGGCGACGCTCCGCGAGAGCCGCCTGGTCGAGGGACAGCTCGTGGCGGTGTTCCTGGTCGGCGGTGGCAGTCTCATGCCGCAGGTCGCGACGATGCTGCACCGCGCGCTGGGCGTCCCGCCGATGATCCTGGAGCAGCCCCAGCTCGTCGTGTGCGAGGGCGCCCTGGCCGGCGGTCTCACGCCGCCCAAGGAGCCGCGCCCCGCTCCCCTGCCCGAGCCGCTGACGCCCGAGCCGCTGACGCCCGAGCCGGTCGCACCCACGCCGGTGGCCGCCGCACCGGTGGCACCCACGCCGGTGGCGGCCGAAGCGGTGGTGCCGCCATCCGTGGCGCCTCAACCCGTAGCACCTCAACCCGTGGCTGCCCAGCCGGTGACGCCCGCACCGGTCGCGCCGAGGCCGGTGACGCCCGCACCGCAGCGCACCGGGAAGGTGCCGGGTGCCGTCTGGCTGGGCGCCGGGATCGCCGCGCTGGTCCTGCTGCTGGCGTTCGCCATCACCGCCGCCGTCGACGTGCATTTCGACGCCGACGACGTCTCCTTCCCGTTCTGGCTCGCCCCGCTCGTCGCCGGGCAGGTCCTCGCCGCCGGTGAGCTTGTCCGGAGGGTGGCCGTCCCGTGGGTCTGGCTCCTGGTGGTGGTGCTCGCAGGGATCGGACTCGCCACGCCCGCCGAGGATGACGTCAACTCGCTGTCGATGCTCATCACCGCCGCACTGCTCGCCGTCGCCGCGGTGTACCTGCGCCCAGGCCGCTCGATGTGGCTCAGCAAACTGGCGTGGGCCTTCGGCATCAGCACCGCGGTCTCGCTGATCCCGATGATCTTCCTGTCGATCTCGTCCCGCGGCGCCGGCGGCCCCGAGCCGCTGTTGGCGGCCCTGGTGCCGACGGTGCTCGGCATCGCGGGTGGTCTCCTCCTCGTCCTTCGCCTCAATGCCCGCCGCGAGGCGGCCCCCACGCCGGCCCAGGCATCGGCGCGCTGACCGAACGGGCCGCGACCCGACCGCCGCCCGACTCGGCACCTGCCACAACGCCGCCGGTCGAGGCTTCGGCGTGAACGGTTTTGACAGAGCGTGCGGGCGGCAGCGTGG
>NZ_JBEXCY010000339.1:0-8162 GCF_040605515.1 Dactylosporangium sp. NPDC005572
CGGTGATCGCCCTCGGCGGTCAGGCCGTCCTGGTCAACACCGGCCTCGGCAACGCCGAGCTTCGCCGGGCTGGCGCCGACGACCTCGTTCAGCGCGGCCAGCAGGACCCGCCGCTCCCGGCGCCGGAACGCCCGGAAGCGCGTCGGCGTCGCGAGCGGGACGTCGCCGCCGGAGACCTGGCAGGCGAGGCGCAGGACGTCGGTCGTGGTGTCCACGGCGACCAGCGGCCGGCCCAGGACGAGCCGGACCCCGTTGAGCACCGCCCGGTTCTCCCGCACTGGAATGTTGGCCGGCTGCACGCCGTCGGCGCAGGCGACCGCGAGCTCGCCGAGGATCGCGAGGTCCGCCTCGCCGTGCGGCGTCGAGCTGCCGGCCAGGGCCAGATAGAGCCGCTCCGCCTCCACGTCGGCGGTGTCGCCGAGGTGCAGCAGGGTCACCCGGTCACCGGCCGAGGCGACCAGCGCGTCGTGCGCGGCCAGCAGGTCGGCGTAGGTGTGCTGGTACGTGCCGTAGCCCGGCAGGTTGAGCAGGTTCACCAACCGCACGTCCGTCGCCGCACGGCGACCGGCGAGCACGGCCGCCTGCAGCCGCTCGACCCAGAACTCGACGGTGTCCGGCACGTCGTGCGGGAAGCCGATGAAGTACGCGTTGTGCCGGACGTGGTCGCCGACCAGCTCACGCACGGCGGACACGACCGTCGCGGCGAGGTCCATCGCCGGCCCGGTGGCCAGGGCACCGACGTGCTCCAGCAGCGCCCGCGACGCGGAGAACCCGACGTCGAGCAGCGCCGCGTCCAGCTGCCGGGCCACGGCCGTGCCGTCGCCGGCCGCGCCACTGCTCGCCGGCACGCGCAGCGTCTTCTGGATGATCAGCTTCTCGAGCACGCGGGCGCTCCGTTCTGCTGGCGGTGGCACTGGGGTGGGCCGCCGGGGACTCGAACCCCGAACCCTTCGATCCAACAAGGAGAAGGAAGCACACCCATGACCGCACCGGCGGAGAGCGGACGCGCTACTCAGTCGAATGCTCTACCAGTTGAGCTAGCGACCCGGGCATGATCGTCGCACGCCCCGAACGCGGAAGACCATCGAGTTTCGCCGCTGGGTGGCGAGCAGAGCGTCACGTCGCCGGCGGGCCCGGGCTCGTGCGGTTCGTGATGCCGAACCACGCCCGCGTCGGCTCGCTGGTCAGTACGACGAGGTAGACCGCCGGCCAGATGAGGTTCCGGCCGGCCGTGGCGTCGTTCATGGACGCGGCGCTCAACAGCAGGTATACGGCGTCGGTGCCGTGGAGCGCGACCAGGGTCCACCATGCCCAGCGCCGTGCGCGTGACACCGCCCAGGCGAGGGTCAGGTAGACCGGGGTGAGGACGGCGTAGGTCCACGGTGGCAGGCCGGCGAACGGGCCGGCATCGGCACCGGCGGCAACGACCGGCGCGCAGACGGCGCCGATCAGCAGGAGCACCGTCAGCACCACGACGCGCCGGGGCCGCGCGGCCGGTTGATGGTGCGGTGCGTCGTCCGAGGGGGCGATCACGCCTGGCATTCAATCAGAGCGCCCGGGCACCAGCACCCGCGCGCATGTGCGGTCAGCGCGCGCGGGCGGCGGTCCGGGCGAGGCGGCGGGCCAGGTGACCGACGGCGTCGACCAGCTCGGCGGGGCCGACGACCTCGATCTCGGTGTCGAAGCGGGCGATCGCGGCGGCGAGGCTGGGCCAGGACCAGGAGCCGAGCGTGAGCCGGCAGCGGTCCGGGCCGAGCTCCTCGACGATGCCCTCGCGCGTGTAGCGGGCCACGGTGGCGGCCGGCAGGTCGAGGAGCGCGGTGCCCTGGCAGGGCCAGCCGGCGGTGCCGTCGGCAGCGCCGCGGAACCGGCCGGTGACGAACGTGGTCACGTCGCCGCCGGGCAGTTCCCTGGGCGTGAAGCGGGGGCCGTTGGGGATGCGCAGCGCGATCCGGTCGGCGCGGAAGGTGCGCCAGTCCGACCGGTCGAGGTCCCACGCGACGAGGTACCAGCGTCCGTCCCAGGTGACGACGTGGTGCGGCTCGACGCGGCGCGGGGGCCCGTCCGCGGGCTCGGCGCCGTAGTCGAAGCGGAGGATCTCGTGGGCCCGCACGGCGGAGCTCATCGCCAGGAGCACGTCGCCGTCGACCGGGGCGGCCGGTCGGGTGGCGGGCCGTTCGACGGCGGTGATCCGGAGGGCGTCGACGCGGTGCCGGAGCCGGGACGGCAGGACCTGCCGGATGGTGGTCAACGCCCGGGCCGCCGCCTCACCGGTGCCGTCGCCCAGTGTGGTTTCGGCGATCTGCAGCGCGACGGTGAGCGCGACGGCCTGCTCGTCGTCGAACAGCAGCGGCGGCAGCTCGGTGCCGGCGCCGAGCCGGTAGCCACCGTCGGGACCCTTCACGGCGGCGATGGGGTAGCCGAGCTCGCGCAGCCGGTCGACGTCGCGGCGCACGGTCCGCAGGCTGATGTCGAGCCGCTCGGCCAGCAGCGTGCCCGGCCAGTCGCGGCGCGTCTGCAGCAGCGACAGCAGGGCCAGCAGTCGACCGGAGGTTTTCGGCACGAATCTGAATCTACCCGCAGTAGGTGCCACAACCTGTCACCTACACCGTCGAACCTTGGTGCTGACACCGGAACCAACTCACCAGGAGTCTCGATGAGCATCACCACCACCGCCCACCTCAACTTCCGGGGCAACGCCCGGGAGGCGCTGGAGTTCTACCACTCGGTGTTCGGCGGCGAGATCATGGTCATCACGTACGGCGACTTCGGGATGCCGAAGGAGCTGCCGGACGCCGGCAAGGTCGTCTGGGGCCAGCTCGCGTCGGCCGACGGCTTCCGCGTCATGGCCTACGACGTGCCCGGCCCAGCCGACGCCGGAGCCGGCGCCGCGCCGACGCCCGCCACGCGGCGCGAGCACGGCACGACGCTGACCGGCGAGCCGTTCTTCCTGTCCGTGCGCGGCGAGACGGTCGAGGAGGTCGGCGCGCTGTGGGAGCGGCTGGCCGACGGCGCCACCGTGGTCGAGGCATACGGCCCGGCGCAGTGGGCGCCGGCGTTCGGGATGCTGACCGACCGCTTCGGCATCACGTGGATCCTCGACGTCGCCGTAGCATTCCGGGGATGACCGAGCGCCTCGACGCACGCGCGCTCAACCGCGCCACGCTGGCCCGCCAGTTCCTGCTCGAGCGCACCGGCGCGTCCGTGCTCGACGTGGTCGGAAGGCTGTGCGGGCTGCAGGCGCAGGAGCCGCAGGAGCCGTTCGTCGGGCTGTGGTCGCGGGTCAGCGGCTTCGACCCGGCGGAGCTCTCGCGGCTGCTCGAGCAGCGCGCCGTCGTGCGGCTGCACCTGATGCGTCGCACGGTGCACCTGGTCACCGCCGGGGACGCCTGGGACTGGCGCCCCCGGCACCAGGCGCTGCTGCGCCAGCGGATCCTCGGTGTGTACGGCCGCGATCTCGCCGGGCTCGACCTCGACGAGCTCGCGGCCCAGGCGCGGGCGCTGCTGTCCGACGGCCGGCCGCGTTCGCTCGGCGACGTCGGACGCGAGCTGGCCGGGCGGCACCCGGACCGGGCGCCGCGGGTGCTGGGCGAGGCCGTCGTCGCGGCGCTCGTGCCGGCGGTCCAGCTCCCGCCGCGCGGCACCTGGGGCAGCACGGCCGGGGCGCGCTATCTGACGCTGTCACAGTGGCTCAGCCGCGACGCCGCACCCGAGCCCCCGGACGGGGCCGATCCGGTCGGCGAGGATCTCGTGCGGCGCTACCTCGGCGCGTTCGGCCCCGCGGCGAGCGCCGACCTGCGCGCGTGGTGCGGGCTGGCCGGGCTGCCCAGGGCCGTGGCGGCAGTCCGTGACGAGCTGGTGAGCTTCCGCGACGACCGCGGCCGCGAACTGCTCGACCTGCCCGACGCTCCCCGGCCCGGCCCGGACGCTCCCGCCCCGGTCCGCTTCCTGCCGGCCTTCGACAACGCCATCCTCGGGTACCACGACCGCAGCCGCATCATCGACCACGACCATCGCGGCCTGTCCGTCGCCGGAGCGCGGGTCGTGCTGGTCGACGGCCGGGTGGCCGCCACGTGGACCGGCGGCGCGGGCGGTGTCGACGTCACGCCGCTGCGGCCGTTCACGCGCGCCGAGCACGCCGCCGTCGCCGAGGAGGCCGACCACCTGGCCACGTTCATCGCACCCCCGGGGAACTGAGCGCCCCGGGGGCTGTGACGGGCGCCACCGGCGGTGTATCGGTACGTTGATGGGCATGAGCCGGGAGACGCGTGCGCTGCTCGCCCGCGGCGCCCGGGTGCAGGCCGACGCCGAGGCGATCGCCGAACTGCTCGGGAAGGCCCGGGCGGAGGTCGTCGAGGCGTACGCGGTCGCGGCCGAGCCGCAGGTGTGGACCGCGATCGGCAAGATGTCGATCGAGACCGTCAAGGACACCGTCGACGGCCGGGCCAAGCTGGACGAGCTGCCCGCGCACGGCATCTACTCCGTCGCCGACGTGCTCAGGGCCGGACCGGAGCGGCTGACCACCGTGCCCGGGATCGGTGAGGGCACCGCCCGCCGGACCATCCTCGCCGCCGAGCAGCTCAAGCGGGCCGCGCGGGACTCACTGCAGTTCCGGATCGAGTTCGCGCCCGGGAACCCGGACCTGACCCGGCTGGTGCGGGCGCTGGCCACCTGGGGCGCGGTCTGGCGCGCGGCCGGGGCCCACGAGGCCGACGCCGGACCGGTCGCCAAAGAGCTGGACGCGCTGCGGCCGGTCGCCGCGCCCGCCGCCGCGGGACGGCTGCGCCGGCTGTTCATGCGGGCCGCGGACAAGGCCGTCGCCGACGACGCGGCACGGCGCCTGAGAGCCGTCGTCGACACCGCCGAGGCGGGCGGGCTGCCCGGCGCCGCGCGGGAGGCGCGCGCGGTCCGCACGCCCGGCGACCGGCAGGTCTGGCGCGACTTCGAGCTGCACTCGACGGACTACTACAACCTGCTCAGCCAGGTCGTCGGCCTCGGTGGCGACGTCGCGGCGAGCGAAGGGTTCCTGCCCGCCGACATCGTCGAGCGGGTCGGGGCGCAGCAGCTCGACACGTCCCGGCTCAACGACAGCCTGCGGCTGCGGGGGTACCAGTCGTTCGGCGCGCGGTTCGCCCTGGTCCAGCGGCGGGTCGTGCTCGGCGACGAGATGGGGCTGGGCAAGACCGTGCAGGCCATCGCCGCGATGGCGCACCTGGCCGCCCGCGGCGCCACGCACTTCCTCGTCGTCTGCCCGGCCAGCGTGCTGATCAACTGGTCCCGCGAGATCGCGCGGCACTCGACGATCCCGGTCGTCAGCCTGCACGGCAACGGCCGGGCGCGGGCGGTCGCCAAGTGGCGCAGCGCGGGCGGTGCCGGCGTGGTCACGTTCGGCTCGCTCGCCGCCCTCGGGCTGCCGCCGCCCCGGCCGGCGCTGCTGGTCGTCGACGAGGCGCACTACGTGAAGAACCCCGGCGCCAAGCGGTCGCAGGCGGTCAACCGGGTCGCGGCCGAGTCCGAACGGGTGCTCTTTCTCACCGGTACCCCCATGGAGAATCGCATCGACGAGTTCCGGGCCCTGATCGAGCACCTGCGGCCGGACGTCGCCGCCGGGATGGGGCCGGAGCACGCCGCGATCAGCGTCGAGGCGTTCCGGCGGGCGGCGGCGCCGGTGTACCTGCGGCGCAACCAGCCCGACGTGCTCACCGAGCTGCCGGAGCTCGTCCAGGTCGACGAGTGGGAGGAGTTCGGCGCCGAGGACGGGGCCGCGTACCACGAGGCGGTCCGCGACGGCAACTTCATGGCCATGCGCCGGGCCGCGTTCGCCGTGCGCCGACCGCACGACTCGGCGAAGCTGACCCGGCTGCTCGAGCTGGCCCGGGAGGCGATGGCCAACGGCCGCCACGTCGTGGTCTTCTCCTACTTCCGCGACGTCCTGACCGTGGTCGGCAACGCCCTCGGCGCCGCCGCCCGCGGGCCGATCACCGGCTCGACGCCGGTCGCCGACCGCCAGCGCATCGTGGACGAGTTCACCGCCTCGGCGAAGCCGGCCGTGCTGGTGTGCCAGATCGAGGCCGCCGGCGTCGGCGTGAACATCCAGGCCGCCTCGGTCGTCATCCTCTGCGAGCCGCAGGTCAAGCCGTCGATCGAGGCCCAGGCGATCGCCCGCGCGCACCGGATGGGGCAGGTGCGCACCGTCCAGGTGCACCGCCTGCTGATCGCCGACTCGGTCGACGAGCGCATGATCGAGATCCTCGGCTCGAAGGCGCAGCTGTTCGACGCGTACGTCCGGCACAGCACGATCGCGCAGGCCGCGCCGGGCGCCGTGGACATCTCCGAGGTACAGCTGGCTCGGATGATCGTCGCCCAGGAGCAGCAGCGGCTGTCGGTCGCGTGATCCTAGGACGCGTTCGCGTCCGCCAGCTCCGGCGTCGAGACCGGGGCCGTGGCCGGGGCCGGCGTCGCGCGGCGGGTCCGGGGGATCAGCAGGGCCACCAGGACCGCCAGGGTCGCGGCGCCGGCCAGGACCGCGAAGGCCGTCGTGAAGCCCGACTCGCGCGGCAGGCCGTCGGGGCGCAGCCCGTGGGTCACGATCCCGCTCACCACGGCGGTGCCGATCGACGCGCCGATCGTGCGGATGTTGGCGTTCATGCCGCTCGCCACGCCGGTCTGGGCGACCGGGACGCTGTGCACGATGAGGGACGTCATGGCCGCGTAGGCCAGGCCGATGCCCACGCCGAAGATGCCCGCCGCCAGGGCCACCTGCCACGGGTGGGTGTGCGCGAGCGCCAGCATCGTGCAGGAGACCGCGCCCAGGACCGCGCCGCAGATCACCTGGGTGCGCGACGACAGCCAGCGGGTCGCCGGGCCGCTCAGGGCGCCGACCACCGCCATCGTGACGAGCAGCGGGAGCATGAGCAGGCCGGCGCGGCCGACCGAGGCGCCGAAGCCGTAGCCGGTGGCGGCCGGGATCTGCATGAACAGCGGCAGGAAGGCGTACACCGAGAACATCGCCGCGCCGAACAGCAGGGCCACCACGTTGGTGGTCCACACCGTGGGCAGCCGCATCATGCGCATGTCCACGAGCGGGTTGCCGGCCCGCAGCTCGACGGCGACCCACCCGAGGAACAGTACGACGGCGAGGGCGAGCAGGCCGGCCACCGGCAGCAGGCCCCACGAACCGGCCTTGCTCAGCGGCAGCAGCAGCGCCACCAGCCAGGCGGACAGCAGGACCGCGGCGAACCAGTTCACCCGGCCCGGGGTGCGCACGGGCGAGGCGGGGATCCACCGGTACGCCAGGACCAGGGTCAGCGCCATGACGCCGAACGGGAGCCAGAACAGCCACCGCCAGTCGAGCGCGGCGACCACCGGCCCGGCCAGGACGATCCCCGCCCCGCCGCCGACGGCGAGGACCGCCGACATGCCGCCGACCGCCGAGACCATCCGGTCGGGCGGGAACTCGTCGCGCAGGATGCCGAACGCCAGCGGGAAGACGGCGCCGCCGAGGCCCTGGAGCACCCGGGCCGCGATGAGCACCCCGACGTTCGGGGCGAGCGCGGCGACCAGGCACCCGGCGGCGATCGCGGCGAGCGCCACGAGCAGGGTGCGGTCCTTGCCGATCATGTCGCCGATGCGGCCCATGAGCGGCGTGGCGACGGAGGCGGCGAGCAGCCAGGCGGTGAGCACCCACGTGACGGTGCTCGCGCTGGTGTGCAGGTCGCGCTGGATGACCGGCAGGACCGGGCTGACGAGCGACTGGAGCATGGCGAACGCACCCGCCGCGCCGGCGAGCACGGCGAACGTCCGCCGCTGTGAGGTAGCTTGAAGTCGAGGCACGCCTCCACAATACCGGAGGCACCCCTCCGGTCAAATCGACTCGGCAGGCAGCCAATGAAATCGATGTCACAGACCGTCGGTGCCGTCAACCCGAGCTGTGAGCAGGGGATCGGTCGGGACGGCAGGTTGCGGTGAGCCGGACGGTCAAATGCTTGCTCGAAGCCTGTTCGTGAGGATGGCCGCGTGGCAGGCTCCCGGGCGACACCCAAGGAGGCAGGTCTTGAGCAACACCCTCGACGTCGCGCTGAAGAGTGCGATGACCATCGACGGCGCACTGGCCGTCGCGCTCGTCGACTACACCAGTGGCATGACCCTCGGCACGCTCGGGG
>NZ_JBEXCY010000340.1:0-8050 GCF_040605515.1 Dactylosporangium sp. NPDC005572
ATCTGCGAGACCTTCCTGCGCGGCGTCGAGGGACTCATCCGGACCCACGCCGCACACCACCCATCCTGAACTGACCCCTTAGGGCCGCCTGTCTGATGGATCTTGAAGTGGCGCGGCCAGGTCTGGCGCGGAGCCAGATCACGATCGAGGCGACGGTAACCGTTGCCTCGTAGCGGGATTTCAACTCGTCTCACCTTGTAGCCACAACCCGGAGCTGTTGAGTCGGTTGAATGCCCGTTCGACCCGGTTGCGGTCCTCGTACCATGCTGCATCGAAGTTCGGGGGCCGGCCGCCCCGTGATCCCTTGCGAGCGCGGCTGGCCCGCACATCAACGCGTTCTGGGATCGCGAGTGGGACGCCCCGTGCGCGCAGCGACCGCCGGTTGGCCTTAGCCTCGGGATTTCACGGGGTAGGGCCGGTGCTGGCGCCAGTACCACCTGTCCCGGCTGTCTGTGTCGTGACCGGTCCGCCGCTATCCCTCCGACCAGACCGATGCGCAGTGGAAGATCCTGCAACCGCACGCCCGGCAGGTGATGGACCAGTTGCGGCGGGCCACCGGCCGGCGATGCTGCACGACCTGCGCGCGATGCTCGACGCGGCCGGCTATGTCGTGCGCAACGGTGTCGAATGGCGGGCACTGCCGATCGACTTCCCACCCTGGAAGCGGTCTACGCGTTCTTCCAACGCTGGAGCCAGCGCGGCCTGCCACACCTGCTGGTCGACCGGCTCCGGGCCCGGCTGCGCACCGGCGTCGGCCGCGACGCCCAGCCGACCGCCGGGATCATGGGCTCCCAGTCGGTCAAGGCCGCCGACACCGTCGGTGCCACGACCCGCGGCTTCGACAACGGCAAGAAGATCAACGGCCGGAAACGGCACATCGCCGTGGACACCGAAGGGTTCCTCCTCGCTGCGGTCGTCACCGCCGCGAACATCGGCGACCGGCACGGGGGCGAAACTGCTCATCATCACCCTGCCCAACGCCTGCACCCAGCTACGGCTGCTCTGGGCCGACGCCGGCTACGACGGCAAAGCCTTCACCGGCTGGATCCACGCAGTCGCCCGCATCACCATGCAGATCGTCACACGCGCCGAAGCGCACGCCTTCACCGTGCTGCCCCGCCGATGGGTCGTAGAACGCAGCCTCGCCTGGCTCCTGCGCTACCGGCGCCTGGCCCGCGACTACGAACGCCGCCCAGACCACCACGAAGCCATGATCTACTGGGCCACCATCTGGATCATGACCCGACGCCTCGCCCGCCGATCCACCGACCCGCCCCTCCAATGACGATGGGCCCAACCACGCCCACGAGTCAGCCCCACGCCAACACCCGCATAGACCCTTTACCAACAGGCACTTAGCTTAATCTTTAACCTCTGGACGGGGCGCGGCCAGTGCGACGAAGGCGATCGGCCGGGCGCATGCGGTGCCGGGCGCCGCGAGGCCGACCTCGGCGGCCACCAGCGTCAGGCGTACCCCTTGGCCGAGGCCGTCGGGGCCGACCGCCGCCCCGACCGCGCCGTAGTGCGCGGCCGGGACGTCTATGGTTCCACCGCGGTGATTGCGGTCGAGGGAGCTCGGCGCTTGGTGCTCGCCGACGACCGGTCCGGCGTACTGTCCCCTGCGCAGGCCTACAACGTCGGGGACTTCCTGTCCTTCCTCACGGCCCACGGCTTCACCCTATGAGGTCGAGACCGTCATCTGATCGCGGGTCTGCTCCGGTTGCAGTGCCGACCGGCGGGCGGCATCGCAGCAGCCTCGGAGAATGTCCAGCCGTTGAAGGATTGACCGACCCCGGGACCGTGATGAGGCGGGTTCCGAGAGTCCTCGCACTGGGGCAGGCCGACCGACCGGCATGCGCTGAGCCAGTGCGGTGTACCGCCAACAGCAAGCAGCGAGCATAGTCGATGCAGACACGTCCACCCCACGGCCGAAAGCGGTGAGGAACGATCTGGCGGACACGACAGCCGGAACAACGGCGCTCTCATCGACGCCCTGCGCGCCATCAACCTGAGATGCCGTCCACCACGCACGGCCCAGTAGCGGGCCCCGCCCAGGCGGGGAGTTATTGGCAGCCGTTGCCTAGATCGCGCCGCCACCGGAATTTCGTCAGCTATCACCTCGCCCACGTTTGACGGCTGCACAAGCTGCTCCGCGACGGGCCCGGTCGGTGCGTCCGTCGGGATAGCCGCTCGAACGGCCCGTCCGACCTACCGGGACGGCTCCGTTGCCCGCCGGTGCAACCACGCTGCGGCGGCGTTGATCACCCGAATCGGGCCGCAGCGCCGGAGCGGCTGCGGGTGGTGTGGACAACCTCCGGAGGGGCAGCGAGCTTGGAGCCGTCTATGACGGCTCACTGGGGTGAGCGGACTCCAGGACGAGCTGCTCGCGTACCTCTCGTCGCAGCATCTTGCCGGTCTCGGTGCGTGGCAGGGTCGCTCGGAATATGAAGCGGCGGGGTGTCTTCGGCCCGGCAAGCGTCTGACGACAGAACGATCTTAGCTCCTCCGAGAGCGTATCGCCCGGGCTGACGTCCTCGTTGAGCTCCACCGCGGCGACGACGATGTTTCCCCATTCGGGATCGGGCAACCCGACCACCGCACAGTCGCGCACCGCCTCATGCTCAGCTAGGCGTTGCTCGATCTCCGCGGGGTAGACGTTGACGCCGCCGGTGATGATGAGATCGACTCGGCGGTCGAGCAGGTACAGATAGCCGTCCTCGTCCATGTAGCCGAGGTCCCCCGCGGTAACGTAGCCGTCCCCCCGTACCGCTTTCGTGGTCTTCTCGTTGTCATTGAGGTACACGAATTCGCTGCCCGGCGCACGGAAGAAGATCGTGCCGTTCTCACCCGCTGGTACCTGTTGACCTGACTCGTCCAATATAACCGCGTCGGCCGGGCGACCAACGGTGCCCGGGTGTTCCAGCGCCTCCTGCGGGCTCACCACGGCGGCCACGCCCTCTGTCGACCCGAGGTATTCCCACACCCTCGGTCCGAGCCACTCCAGCGCGCGCGCTTTGAGGGTACGGGAGAACGGTGCACCCGCGACGACAAAGCCGCGCAGGCTGGAGAGGTCGTATGCGCTCCGTGTACGCTCCGGCAACTGCAGGAGCCTGTGGATATGGGTCGGCACAGCGTTCGCGACGGACACACGGTGCTGTTCAATCGCAGCGAGCGCCTGCTCGGCGTCGAACTTCGGCTGGATCACGACCGTGAGGCCACGATGGAGCGCGGCGATCGTGTTCGTTCCAGGGGCTGCGTGGTAACTAGGCGAGAACAACAGCGCTGTTCCCGGCGGGTCGGCGAGAGTGCCGAAGACATCGAGGAAACTCGCCATCCCGCTCGCGACGAGGTCCGGTGAAACCGGGGCTGCCTTCCTGCGTACACCGCGCGGTTTCCCGGTCGTTCCCGACGTGTAGTACATCTGCACGCCGGTGCGCCGGTCATCGGGCACGTCGTCGGAGGAAAAGGCGTTGAGCTCCGAGAACGACGTCCACCCGGGTGCCGCGAGCGATGGCACCGCGAATCTGAGCGCCGGAAGGGTGATGTTCGAGTACGCGAGCCGCTCGGCGAGGTCCGCGGTAGCCACGATCGCCTTGGCGCCGGCATCATGAAGGACGTATTCCACCTCCGCTGGGGTGAGGTGTGTGCTGGTCGGCACCATGACGGCACCAATCTGGAAGGTGCCCAGAAGCAGTTCGAAGTGTTCGATGCCGTTGCGCTGCTGCGAGACGACGACGTCGTCCGCGCCGATTCCCCGCTCCCGCAGAGCGTTCGAAACGCGATTCGCGCGGCGGCGCAACTCGCCGAAGGTCAACTGCACGCTGGTCGCTTCGTTGATGAGCGCGATCCGGTCGGGGTCGGCGACTCCGATCGCGTATGCGCCAGTGACGACTTGGACAGGTCCTGATGGAGGTGTGGTCATGCTCGGCTCTCTTCGCTGAGTGCGGGCGCGCGGAATCAGACGACCGCCGTGGCGCGTCGGTGTCCAGGCGAGGCGACCGCGTTGCGGCCGTAGAAGGTCTGGCCGTTCGTCGCCATCGTGCGTAGTAGCTCCGGTGCAGCGAACTGCTCGCCGTGGGCGGCCACAAGGCGATCCATCACTGCAACCACCCTGGGGATCCCGATCGCGTCCATGGCGGTGAAGGGTCCGCCCAGGTGGGCGGGGAACCCCACGCCGAGGACGGCGCCGAGGTCGCCGTCAATGACATCGAGGAGTACCCCCTCGCTGAACGCGCGCGCGCCCTCGGCGAGTTGTGCGTACAGGATGCGCTCCTTCACCTCGTCGATTGAAGGGTTGTGATCCGACGAGGCGACGAGCCCGGCGAGTCCGGTCCACAGCCGGGGCGTCCCCTCCTTTGGGTAGTCGTAAAACCCGGCGCCGGACTTCCGGCCGCGCCGGCCGAATCGTGCGGCCAGCACCGACGAGAGGGGGAATCGGGATAGGTCGGCGTCGTCGGGAAGCGCGGCAACCTCGCCAAGAACACCGTGTTGCCCGACGTCAAGGCCGATGGCGTCCGAGATCGCCAGCGCGCCCTGTGGCATCCCGAGCATCTTCGCGCCATTTTCCAGCAGTGCCGGGGTGACTCCTGACTGCACCATGCGGAAGCTCTCGCCAATGAAGGAGCCGATGAAGCGGGTCGTATAGAAGCCGGGGCTGTCGTTCACGACTACGGGAGTCTTCCGTAGCACCTGCACCAGGTCGAGCGCCTTCGCGAGTGTCTCGTCTGAGGTCGCGGCACCCCGGATCACCTCCACGAGCGGCATCCGCTCGGCAGGGGAGAAGAAGTGCATGCCGATGAACTGAGCGGGACGCCTGCTGAACCCGGCGAGCTCCGTGATCGGCAGGCCCGAGGTGTTAGAAGCAAAGGTAGTGTCTTCCGGGAGCACCTGCTCTGCGCTCTCGATGACCGACCGCTTCACATCGAGGGACTCGAACACCGCCTCAACGACGATCGGAACTCCAGCCAGCGCAGACATGTCGCTCGTCGCATGGATGCGGGAAAGTGTCTGGGCCGCCTTCTCCTCGGTCGTGCGGCCCTTCTCGACCGCCCGCCGCAGCTGCTTCTCGGCGTAGTCGCGGCCGGCGTGCGCCTTCTCTTCCGTCGTGTCGATGAGAATGACTTTGATCCGGCTGCGCGCGGCGTTCAAAGCTAAGCCCGCGCCCATCGTCCCCGCACCGATGATCCCGATGCAGGGATACTGTGCCTTCGGATAGCCATCCGGCCGCATCACGAGCTTGTCCGCCGCCTGTTTGCTGACGAACATTGTGCGGATGAGTGCCTTGGAAGTCGAATCGATGTAGACCTTGTGAAAGTACTTGCCCTCCACGCGCAGCGCCGTGTCGAACGGCAGCTGAGTTCCTTCGTAGACCGCTGCGGCAACCGCTGTGACGGCGGGGAGGTTGGCGTACGTTCTCGCCCGCGTCGCCGCGTTCCCGATAGTGAACAGCTGCCCGACACGCTTCGACGTCGTCGCCGTGCCTCCTGGGACCTCGAAGCCCTTCTTGTCCCAAGGTGCGACGGGATCGCCTACCTCGAGCAGCCACGCCCGGGCGTTCGCCAGCATTTCCTCCCTCGGCACGACCGCGTCGACGAAGCCGAGCCGGAGCGCGGTCGGCGGATCGACGAGTGTCCCCTGCGTCAACAGCGGCAGCGCCTGCTCGATCCCGATGAGCCGTGGCAGCCGCTGCGTTCCGCCGCCACCGGGAATGAGTCCGACGGAGACCTCCGGGAGCCCGAGCCGGATCGTCGGATCGTCGGCGACGACCCGGTAGTGGCACGCGAGCGCAACCTCAAGCCCGCCACCGGCCGCGACGCCGTTTACCAGAACCGCGACGGGCTTGCCGGCCGTCTCGATCGCGCGCAGCGTGCGCGACAACGAGAGCGACTCCTCCACCTGCTCCGCGACGCTGAGCGGCTCGCGCTCGGCCCCGTTGCCAGCATCCATGCTCTTCAGGTCGGCGCCGGCGAGAAAGCCGTCCTTTCCGGACGCGATGACGACACCGCGTACGGATGGGTTGGCGACGGCGGCGGCGAACGCCTCTTGGAGATCGCCGAGCAACTGGCCGCCGAGGGTGTTCATGGACTGACCGGGCAGATCCATCGTGAGGACGGCAATGCCGTCCTCATCGGTTGCGGTTGCGACGCTGTACGTCATAGTTCGCTCCGTTGTTCTCGTCAGACTCGTTCGATGACCGTGGCGATCGCCTGGCCGCCTGCCGCACACAGAGCAACGACACCGGTCGACAGTTCCCGGCGTTCGAGCTCGTCGAGAAGCGTGCCGAGGATCATCGCGCCAGTCGCGCCGAGGGGGTGGCCCATTGCGATGGCGCCGCCGTTGACGTTGAGGACGTCATGGGAGATGCCGAGCTCATTCATCATCAGGATCGGAACCACGGCGAACGCCTCGTTGAGCTCCCACAGGTCGATGTCTGACACTGACATGCCAGCCCGGGCGAGCGCTTGACGCGCGGTCTCGGGAGGAGCGTCGAGAAATAGCAGCGGCTCGGAGCCGCGCGATACCGAGGAGCGGATGACGGCGCGTGGCGTGAGTCCGCTGCGATCACCGAACTCTGCATTGCCGATGAGTACGGCAGCGGCACCGTCGACGATGCCGGAGCTCGTGCCTGCCGTGTGTAGATGTTCGATGTAGTCGATGTGCGGATAGCGCTGGATCGCCACCGCGTCGTAGCCGAGGCCACCTTCGAACGCGAAAGCGGGCGGGAGAACAGCGAGCCCTTCCAACGTGGTTTCCGGGCGTAGGTGCTCGTCACGATCCAGCAGGACTGTGCCGACGATGTCGGTGACCGGCACGATGGAGCGCTTGAAGTAACCGCCGTCCCACGCGGCTGTGGCGCGACGCTGGCTTTCGACGCCGTAGCGGTCGAGATCCTCCCGGCTCGCACCGATGAGCGCGGCGAGCAGATCCGCCGCGACGCCCTGTGTGACCAGTGGGTACTGGGCTGTGAACGCGGGATCGATCCCCCATGATCCACCCCCGCCAGATCCTGGGGGTACGCGTGACATGCTCTCGACGCCGCCGGCGATGACGGCGTCGGTCCAGCCTGCGGCAATCTTCGCGGCGCCCACTGCAACAGCTTCGAGTCCGGAGGCGCAGAAGCGGTTGAGGTGAAGGCCGGGAACCCGGTCGGCGAACCCTGCCGCAACCGGGGCCATGCGCACACTTGTGGCACCCTGCTCACCGAACGGCGTCACAATGCCGAGGATGACCTCGTCGATGCCGTCGGCGGCGAGGTCATTGCGCTGCTTCACCGCCGCGAGCGACTGCGTCACAAGATTCGTCGCAGTGATCTCATGCAGCGCTCCGCTGGTCTTTCCGCGCCCTCGAGGACTGCGCACATGGTCGTAGATGAAAACGTCGGTGATCACCGGTGCTCCGCCTCTCCATGAACCGTGCCAATCGCCCCGTACTCGGTCGATGGCCAGCACAACCGTATTAGAAATAGAATCTAAGTTCAAGTTGCTCGGCGTGAAAGATTGCTGAACTCGTCGAGGCGGAGGGCCTCGATGCGAGCACCGGACACGGGCGTCCGCATCCGGATGACCGTACCCGGTGCGGACACATGAGGTTGGACTCTCGGCGGACCACAGCGGCAGGAGATTCCGCCGGCCGCGTGCCGACGATGCTCCGCCTCGACTACGAGGCGCGCCGCCTTACAAACTCCCAACAGAGCGATCTAGGGGTTTCTGTCCTTTGTGGACGACGACCTACGGCGTCGACCGTGCGGAAGGGCGAGCAGCCACCATGGATCGTGCCGGACGGGTCGTAGGAGCAGATCAAGCCACTGTTGCCCAGCACCCCCGGCGGCTGCGCAACCCCGGACGGAAGCGGATGCCGGATCGGCAGTCGCTGTGCGGGACCCTGTTCGTGCTGTACACAGCGATCCCGTGGGAGTACCTGCCGCAGGAGTCTGGGGTTCGGCTCCGGGACGACCTGCTGGCGGCGGCAGGCTAAGACCGTGTCTCATTTGGGGTTTTTGAGGAGTTTGCGGTAGCAGATGAGGGTGCAGGCGATGGTGGCGAACGCGGCG
>NZ_JBEXCY010000341.1:0-7998 GCF_040605515.1 Dactylosporangium sp. NPDC005572
GTTCGGTAGACCAGTTCGATCTTCAGGGTGGACCAGAAGTTCTCCATCAGCGCATTGTCGTGGGAGTCACCGACGGACCCCATGGAAGGCAGGATTCCGTTGTCCTGCAAGCGTTCCGTTCCGTATCACGAAGCGGCTGGCACTGATGACCCCGGCGCCGGCCGGTGGCGGGCCGTACGACCTTGACGACGTGGCTCGAACCCTACTCGGACCCAACCTGTGGCCGATCCAGGCCAGCGACGACGGCTCGCTTGCCCGGGCAGCCAAGACGTTGGTCCGCAACCTGCCGGTAGCACCGGCGGAAGTGACAATCGGCGCCAGATCCACTCCCGTTGGTCCGGGGGCAAGGCGCTGCGCCGGCTGCTGCGGAACACCGAGGGACCGCAGGCCCTGGCGAGCCGGGAATGGATCGGCATGCCGAGGGCGACCGCCGGGCTGTTCGTCAGGTTAAAGCTCGTATCGGTCGAGCACATTGGCACCCCGGACGGTGACGCCTGGCTGCGAAAGCAGCCAACGGCGACCAGCGATTCCCGTTCTGAGGCAGCGATCGCGTCCGGGGTGCAGCTCCAGGCCACCGCTAGCCTTCAATTCCCGTACTTCAGGCCGTCCTTCAGCGCGGTCGGCACGATGACCAGCGCCTTGCACTCCGGCTCGACGACGGCCACCAGCAGTAGAGCGGGGCAGGAAATCACCGCCCCGACGGTAGTCGTCCGGAGTCGATACCAGGCGACGATTGCCCTGGCCGCATCCTGGAACCGGTTGCGGTTCTGGGTCCGTCGGCCGTCGCCGGCTCCGGCCGTCGAGGAACTGTTCGTGATCGAGGAGGTTCCAGCCGGAATCTACCGTGCGGCAGTACACCAGG
This sequence comes from Dactylosporangium sp. NPDC005572, assembly GCF_040605515.1. Lineage (NCBI taxonomy): Bacteria > Bacillati > Actinomycetota > Actinomycetes > Micromonosporales > Micromonosporaceae > Dactylosporangium > Dactylosporangium sp. NPDC005572. The sequence continues at coordinate 863 of NZ_JBEXCY010000341.1, forward strand.
CAGTCTCACCGAAACACGAACGTTGGGTCTCCGACAACCAGCCGGACCATGTAAGCGTCGAGAGACGCTCTCCGGCAGACTCCTTGGTTCGCGCGGTGGGCGCGTTCATCGCGTTTCACGGCCGGATCGGCAACCGAACCCTCGACGACAGCTTCTTCACGAGCCCCCAGTTGCGTGATCTCGTCGCGGCCCTGGACGGCAGGCTCACGCAAGCGGCGGACGTCAGTGCGGCCGACGTCTGGCAAGCCGTCACTCGTACCCCGAACGTGATGGTGCTCATCCACGTACGTCCGCCGAACCGGACTTCCCACCTCTACTGGCTGCTCGCCGACGACCGGACCGGGGATGTGTTGCCACGTTGGGTGGACACTCAGGTGCCGGGATTGTTCGATGAGGTCTCGCAGCCGTCCGGCGAACGATACGGCCAGCTTTCCGCTCCCGAGACCGAGCTGCTTGTACTCGACGGTGACGGCAGGGTGAGCACCGTTGTCGACCTTCTTCAGGGCGGTCCGTCCGTCTAGACGGTCCAGCCGCCGGCTCCGGCGACGCCCGAACGGTAGGGCGTGGCCGCGTCCCTCTCGACGACTGCTGCGTGAAACAGCTCATGCCTTCTGGCTACGGGAGGTGTGAGGACGCTCCGCGACGCGCGATCGGCACCGACCTTCCGTGTTCCTGGCCGCCGCGCGTTGGAACCCGACGCCAGCCTGGTTACAACCCGAACCGCAGCAACGTCGGCAGCTCGGGGTAGTGCGGACCTCGACGACCTTGCGGCGATGGCGCATGGCCGAGACCGCGACGGGACGGGACGGCAGCAGCCTGCCGGCAGCTGATGCGCGATTGTCGATCAGGCGGGCAACGACGGGGGTCCGGCTTCGCGTCGCCTACAACCTGCCAGCCAGCCTTTCCGTCGGATGGGTATTGCTGCGCTTCGCATGCATATTGCCAGCCGTTCGGGCACACCTCAGCGGGAAGTGATGCCGTTTGTGTCGGTCAGCGGGAGCTCCACACGCAGGCTGGTCCCAACCCCCCGCGGGCTGTCGAGGTAGATCCGGCCGGAGAGTGCATCCACGCGGTCCTTGAGACCGGCCAGGCCGGTACCTTGGGCGAAGTCGGCGCCGCCGGCGCCGTCGTCGCGTACGTCGACGCGCAAGACGGCGCCGGCAGGGTCGGCCATGTCGGCTTCTACGGTGATCGTGACGGCCGAGGCGCGCGCGTGTTTGGCTGCATTGGTCAACGCCTCGGCGACGATGTAGTACGCGCTGACCTCAACCTGCTCGGGCAGCCGCCCTACAGCGGGCATACCAAGGTCGACCGGGATCGGCGAGCGGCGGGCGAGCATGCGCAGTGCCGGTCTGAGGCCACCTTCGGTCAGGATCGCCGGGTGGATGCCGCGCGCGGTTTCGCGTAGTTCCTCCAATGCACCGGTCGCCCCGCCGACGGCGCGGTCAAGCTCTCCGGCGATCGCGTCGAACTCCGGTGTCAGCGCCGCCTGCGCCGCGCGCAGGTGCAGCGCCAATGTGACTAGCCGCTGTTGGGCGCCGTCGTGCAGGTCCCGTTCGATGCGCCGGCGGGCCTGATCGGCGGCGGCGACGATCCGCGCCCGCGAGGTGGTGAGTTCGGCCCGGCTTTCGGCGTTGGCGATAGCGGTCGCGACGAGTTCGGTGAAGTCTGCCAGTCGTTGCTCGGTGTCCTCGGGGAGCCGTTCGCGCCGCGACGCGACGCCCATGGCGCCCCAGACCCGATCCTCGACAACAATCGGGCTGGCGATCGCGGAGCAGTCCCCCGCGGGCTTGGACTCGTGTTGGTGCTCCGCCGTCGCGTCGTCCCCGTCGTGGCGGGCTGCGCGGCCTGTAGCCTGGACCGACGCCATGGTCGAGCGATGGTCGGGTGTGCTGCGCGAACCCGGTTGGGGGTGCTCGAGTCCGTAGCACCCCATGACGGTTACATCCCTGTCCGACTCGAACCGTAAGATTTCGGTGGTGTCAGCACCGAAAAGCGTTCCGACCTCCTTAGCTACCGCGGCGAACACGAGATCGGGCCTCGCGCCGCAGGCGACGAGCGTTGCCACCCGCCGTAGCGCCGCCTGCTCGTCGGCGATCCGGCGAAATTCGGCGTACAGCTGGGCGTTGTCGAGGGAGACGGCGAGTTGGCCGGCAATGAGCTTGACGCCGTCGAGCCGGTCGGTGGTGAATGCGCCGCGGATGAGGCGATTCTCGAGCAGCAGCACCGCCTGCAGCGTGCCGCGGCTGGGGAAGGGTACGGCCAGCAGTGAGCAGCAGGTGAGTTCGGCGAAGTAGGGGTCGCGGGCGAAGCGGTCGTCGCTCCTGGCGTCGGCCACGACCAGCGGCTCACGCATCCGCACGGCGTATCGCAGCACTGACATCGGCACCGTCTGTTCCTGGCTCATGCTGCCGACTGGGATGACGACGACCTCGCCATCCGGTGCCGGCAGCAGCCATTCCTGTCGGTCGTCGCTCCACAGCAGCAGATGGACGCCGGTGGCACCGGTCATCGCGCTGAGCACCTCGACCAGGCGGGAGCGCAGCCCTGTAACGTCTGTCTCCGAACTCAGTGCTTGCGACGCGCGGAGGATGCCGAGCAGGTCGATCGTTCCGGTCGTGACGGTGGAGCGAACAGGGTCAGCAGTATCGGGCCGGTCGGCGTGGTGCCCGGCGATTGGAGGGGTTCTTGGTCGCAGGGTCGGGTACGCCCAGTCGAGTTGGTCGACCTTCGCGTTCGCGCCCCAGGCGAGGTACGCCCGGCGGGCCTCGGCAAGCAGGTCATAACTGGCGTGTTCGACGCCGTGGGCGAGGTAGAAGCGGGCCATGCGTTCGGTGATCAGAGCTCGATGCCAGGGGCGTTGATGTCTGGCGACCTCGTGCCGCGCGGCGTCGAAACCGAGGACGCTGGCGTGGAAGTCGCCGACCGCCCACGCCCGCTCGGCCTCCAGCAGACGCAGCAGGTGCAAGAAGTTCGCCGGCGCGACTGCAGCGCGTGCGGCCATCCAGCGCGTCTCATCGTCCAGTTCGGACAGTCGATCGTCGCGTGTGCTGCCGTGGCTGGCGCGGGCCTGCGCAGCGAGGGCGAGCCCGCGCAGGAGTCGGGCCTGGGCTGTCGAGTATAGGCCTAGACCGTTCGGTAGCAGGAGCGTCGCCGCCGCAGTGTGTCGGGTCAGACCGACCAGATCGTCGAAGACGGCGGCAGCGATCGCGCGGGTGACATGCGCGATGAGGAGCGCCATCGGATGGCTGGCGTACCTTTCGGCCGGGATCGCTGCAACAGTTGCAGCGGAGTGTTCGCCGCGCAGCACAGTGGCCAGCCATCGGTAGGACTCGACCCACTGGTTGGCCTGCTCGCTGCCGGAACGGGACATGAAGGCCACTGCTGCGTCAACCGCGGCTTCGCAGGCGTCCAGTGATGGCGCGCATTCCAGGAGTCCTGCCACGGTCGGGTAGTACGAGTATCCGGCGTTGGCGAGGTCGCCTCCGGCGATTAACCCTTCCCGGGCCTGTTGAGCTATTCGGACGGTGACTTCGATCGGTTCGGACCAGCATCTCACGAGAGCTGACACGAAGCGCGCCTGCGAGGTGTCGGGCTCGTAACCATGGGCCAGACCGAGCGCCAGGGTCCGCTGAATCGCCTGATCCGCGGTGTGGTCGCCGCGCAGCATCATCGTGTCGAGCGCGGCAGTACTGGCCGGCCCGACCAGGGTGCGGGCAGGGCCGTGTTCGGTCCAGATCCGTAACGCCTCCAGGCTCAGCCACGCCTGCAGATTGAGGTCGACTTGATATATCCCGGGCAGGACCGCGTCGAGCACGCGGGTCGCGGCGAGCAGCACCGGCTCCGTGATGTCCGGCCGGCTCGGCTCGTCGGGGTCCGCGGTGCTGTCCAGCCATTGACGTAGATAGGTGAACTGGTGGTCGAGTTGCGCCGGGAGTTGGTCCGCGGTCGGTACGGCGATGCCCAGCTCACGCAGCGACGCCAACCCGAGATCCATTACCTCCGCCAAGCGATGCCGGTGCGTGAGACTTCTCAGATGCACGCACGTCGCGTCGGCGCGCTGTACCGGGGTGGTGCACAGCCTCTCGATCGTGTGGTAGAGCTCGTCCGCCTCCTCCAGGCGCCCTATGCTGTAGAGCGCGGCATGTCGGCCTGTATGCAACTCGACGAGTGTGGCGGTCTCGCCCGGATCGACAAGCCGCAGTGCAGCGGACAGCAGTGCATGCACCAGTGAGTAGTCCCCGATCAACGTCGCCTGGTGAGCGGCGCGCCGCAGCAGTTCCACCACCTGACGTCGCTCTGCGGCGTCGTCGACCGCGTCGACGACCGGCCGATACTGCTCAGCCGCGACCGCGTACAGTTCTGGTACGGCGGCAAGCCGCCGCGCCATCGCCAACCGTAGGGTGGGAAGCTGCTGCGGATGCAGCCCGCGCAGGATGACCTCGCGAATTCGGTCGTGGCGAAATCGCACCGTCTGACGCAACCCGGGCTCCAGGACTAGGACGCCGTTGTCGAGGGCGGGTGCCAGCCGCCGTTCCATCACGTCCGTCGGCTCAGCGGTGGCGGTCTGCAGCACGCTCAACTCGACTTGACCGCCGAGGCACGCCATCGCCTCCACCGTCGTCCGGGACATCATCGGCATGTCGTCGACGCGCGCCGCCAGCAGTTCCGAGAAGTCGGAATGGCCCAGGTGAGCGCGCACGGCGGCCTCGCCCCACCGCCAACCGGCGGCCGATGCTGTCAACACGCCCTTATGTCGCAGCGCGTTGAGCAACTCCACGGTGTCGTAGGGATTGCCGGACGTGTACGGATTGATCACCTTGACCAAGGATGCCGCGGTGGCCTCATCCACGCGAAGCATCTCGACGACCATGCTGATAGAGCTGGATACCGGCAGGTTGTCTAGCCGAATGTGCTGCACTCCCGGCTGTTGACGCCATCGAGACAATGGTGTCACCAGCGGACTCGCCGCATTCGTGTCATCTTCGCGGTAGGCGCCCACCAGGAGTAGCCCGTCGATCTGCTCCTCGCTCAACACGAGGTCGACGAAGCCGATCGGCGTGTGCCCAGCCCATTGTAGATCGTCGACAAACAACACCACCGGCCGCTTGCGTGAGGCGATCGCACGCAGCATCTGTACAGTCGTCTGCTGCGCCCGAACCTGCGTGGTCAGCGGATCCCCTGGATCGGGTGGCACGGCCAGCAGCGCAGCGAACTCCGGGGAAACCGCCGTCACCAGGCCCGCGTTCGGCCCGACCGCATCCAAGATACGCTCGCGGACCTCGGTCAACTCAGCCTCCGGCTCGGCGAGCAACAGCCGACCCAATCCGCGAAATGCGAGATAGACGCCGTCGGATTCCAGATCCCGCCGGTACTGGTCGAACTTGCCCGTCACGAACCAGCCGTCGCTGCCCGTCACCACCGGTCGCAGTTCATCGACCAGCGCGGTCTTGCCTACCCCGGGCGCTCCGCTGATCAGTACCCCGCGGCACCTGCCAGCCTGTGCATCCGTAAACGCAGCCCCCAGCGCCGCGACCTCGTCGTCGCGGCCCACCAGCCGCGACGGCGGCAATAGCCGCAGCGGAACGTCATGTTCGCCGACCCGCAGCGCGGCCGCTCCCGGGCGCGCGTCGGCCTCCTGTAGCCGCTCCAGGTCGTAGACCACGCCGTCGGCCGTCTGGTACCGGTTGTCCGGTTCCTTCTCCAGCAGATGCATGATGATCTCGGACAACAGCCCCGGCACGGCTGGGTTTACCGCGGCCGGCGGCACCGCCACACGAGCCAAATGGTCATGCGTGAGTCGCAGCGGGTCGCCGGAACCGAACGGTGGCTCACCCGTCGCCAACTCGTACAGCGTCGCGCCTAACGCGTACAGGTCGGCACGCTGGTCCACTGGCCGGGCGGTACGCCCGGTCTGCTCCGGCGCCAGGTACGCCAACGTACCGACGATCTCGGTGTGATGCGTGAACTCGGGACGAAGCTCTGCGAATGACGTCGCCAAGGCGAAGTCCACCAGGCAGGGGGCGCCGTCGCCGGAGATCAAGATGTTCGCTGGAGTGATGTCCCGGTGTATCACCCCGCGGCGATGCATCCCCGTCACCGCCCGGGCCAACCGCACCGCAAGCGGGATCAGCTCATCAACAGCCAATGGCTTCGCCAGCTCGGCCAGGCTCGTGCCGCCAGCGTCCGCCACTACGACGGACCTTGGATCATGCGGCGCCTCCACCAGTTGCGCGACACCCTCTACATCGCGCAGTCGCTCCAGGATTGCCAGATCCCGCTGAGCTCGTCGCTGAGCGTCTGGTCCCAGCAACTCCTGGCGGATGACCGTGCGCCCGGCAAAGGACAGCCGGGTCATCCGAGAGTGTTCGCCCTCGTGCAGGAGTTCGCACTGAACCGGCGGATCCCGGCCTGGCGTCATTCCGCCTGCTTGCATCCGACGCCTCCACGACTATCAGCCCACCTTTTACCAGACTAAACACATCTTTCATGGTGAAGGGGATTTTTCGTGAGGAACGCGATGGATGCCGCACGGATCCCTGGAGACATGACGTTGCGTGAGGCGGTACTCGGCGATGCAGCAGCCGTGACCGCGGCCCAGTTGCGATGGCTGCCTCGGGTAGATAGATGGGGGCGGGCCGACGAGCCCGCCTCCATTCCGCCTGGTGCGCTGCCAGGCTACGACGAGACCTGAGTGAACTTCTCCCACGGTCCGATCGCATCGCGGTTGGCGATGAGTGGGTTGGCGCCAGCGTTCTCCGCGGTCACATACTTGCTGTTGACGGTCGCCTGCAGGCTGATGGTGCCGTCCGGGTTGCGGATCAGCCGGAACGTCTCCCACGGTCCGATCGCGTCGCGGTTGGCGATGAGCGATGAGGCTCCGGCGTTCTCCGCGCATACGTACTTGTTGTTCGCGCGGGCCTTCAGCGCGAGATTGCCACCACCGAGATCGATGAAGTCGAACTGCTCCCAGGTGCCGATTGCCGGCCTGCTCGCGATCAGGGGGCTCGCCCCGGCGTTTTCGGCGCTGACGTACATGGAGTTGGCCTGGGCATGCAGGCTCGTCACGCTGCCAGTGCCGCCGCCCGGGCCGGTGCCGAGCGTCGACGCGGTGCCCGACAGCGACTTCACGCCAT
>NZ_JBEXCY010000342.1:0-7881 GCF_040605515.1 Dactylosporangium sp. NPDC005572
CGGTGCGCGGACCAGTCGGCGGCGAGGTGCAGCTCCGCGGCGTCGCGGGGCCGGGCGTAGCTCCACGGTGCCGGCGGCCCGGGCGGGGTGAGGCGCCAAAGCCGGGCGGTACCGTCCCATCCTCCGGAGATGGCGAGGCGGCCGGCGGCGTCGATCGCCGCACCCTGCACGGGGTTGTCGTGCCCGCTCAGGGTCCGCAGGCAGCGGCCCGCGGCCAGGTCCCACACCTCGACCGTGCTGCCGTCCGGCCGCAGCAGCCAGCGGCCGCCGGCGTCGAGCGCGGCGGGCTCGGCGACGGTGGGCCACCCGCCCGGCCGGGGCCAGGTGCGCCGCGTCGCGCCGGAGACCGGGTCGAGCTGGAGCATCTCCCCGTCGGTCACGACGATCGCCGCGTGCGGGGTGAGCAGCGCGGTCGACCGGCTGGGCAGCGGGCCGGAGCGCACGAGGATGCCGCCGGCGGTCTCCCACACGCGCAGCCGGGCCTGGGTCGGCGACCAGGCCACGACGTGCCGGTCGTCGGTGCTGAAGGTGGCCGTGCCCCGCTCGTACTGCCGGGTGCCGTCCTGCTGGAGGCGGTGCACGAGCCGGCCGTCGGCGGTCGACCAGAGGTACACGCCGCCGCTCATGGTGGTCGACACGAGCAGGGCGCCGTCGGCCGTGAGCGCGACCGAGCGCGGCTCGCTCGGGTGCTCCAGCCGGTGCAGCGGAGCGCCGGTGGTGTCCCAGACGAGCACGAGGCGGTCGTCGCCGGCCGAGGCGAGCAGCCGCGCGTCGCCGCTGAACGCGAGCGCGTTGCACCGGCGGGCGTGCCCGGGCAGCAGCATCGAGCGCTCGCCGGCGACGTCCCACAGCCGTACCGCACCGCCCTCGCTGTCGAGCGGCGGCGGGTTCGTGTTCTCGACGCCGCCGGTGGCCGCGAGCCGGCCGTCGCGGCTGATCGCCACCGCCGCCACCGTCCGGTGGCCGCGCAGGGTCGCGCTCGCGCCGGGCGCGCCGCGCTCCCGTTCGACGAGCGCCACCGACTCGGCGGCGCCGGCCTCCTGCAGCTCGGTGAGCAGCTGCGCGTCGGCGATCCGGCCGGCGCGCCAGCGGTACAGGCCGCGGTTGTGGACGGTGTGGACATGGTGCGGGTCGGCCCGCAGCGCCTGGTCCCAGAGCTCCTCGGCGGCCGCGGTGTGGCCGAGATCGAGCATCGACAACGCCCGGTTGGACAGCCCGTCGGCGCGCAGGGCGGCCTCGGCGGGCGGGGTGCGCGGGTACGCCTCGCCGGTGGTGTCCGTGTAGACGGCCGCGAGGCGGTCGGCGAGGTCGGCCATGCGCGGGCGGGCGGCCGGGTCGCGCTGGAAGCACTCCCGCAGCAGCGGCACGAGCCCGTCCGGGAGCGGCAGCGCGAGGTCGCGCCCGCCGTCGGCGAGCAGCTCCTCGAACGCCTCGCCGGCGACGGCGCCGACCCGCGTGACCAGCTGGCCGGCGAACAGCTCCAGCACGCTGAGCCCCCACGACCAGACGTCGGTCGCGCGGGACAGCCGCATCCGCCCGCCGGCCGCCTGCTCGGGTGAGCAGTAGGCCGGGGTCATCCCGCCGTACGTCACCAGGACGCTCGCCTCCGGGCCTGCGCCGTCCGGCCGCTCGCCCGCCGCCACCCGGGCCTTGGCCAGCCCGAAGTCGGTGATCTTGGCGGTGCCGTCGGCGGTGAGCATGACGTTGGCCGGCTTGACGTCCTGGTGGACGAGGTCGTGCGCGTGGGCGTGGGCGAGACCCCAGGCGCCCTGCACGGCGATGTCGAGGGCCCGGCGCTGCCCGTCGCCGTTCGCGTACAGGCTGCCGCCGCGCACGAGGCCGGACAGGCTGCCGCCGTCGACCCACTCGGCGAAGACCGCCGGGACGTCGCCGACGCGGCGCACGTACGCGCAGTTGACGATGTGCGGGTGCACGCCGAGGGCGACCCACGACTCGGCCTCGGCCTGGAACAGCTCCCGCCCGTCGGCGGTGTCGGCCAGCCCGGGGCGCGGGGTCTTCACGGCGAGGTCGACGCCCCAGCCGTGGTGGCGGACGCGGTACACCAGGCCCATCCCACCGCTGCGGATGACCTCGAGCACCTCGTAGAGATCGAGGATGGTCTCGCCGGTCCGCCACATGCGGCCCGATGCTACCAATGATCATCAACCGGGAGGGACCGGGCCGTTCGCCACGTGGCGCCGATCGCGGGCAATCCGCATGGGGTAGGGTGCGGGGCGGTGTGCCGGGAAGCCTGGTCGGCGATTCTGCCGTCGTGCCCTCCCGGAGGCCAGCGTTGTACCGTCCGTTCGAGCGCGGCACGTGGGCCGAGGTCCGCCGGATCGGCGACGTCCTGCGCACCGAGACGATCGGCGGACTGCTCCTGCTGGTGGCTGCCGCGGTCGCGCTCTTCTGGGCCAACTCGCCGTGGTCCGGCGCCTATTACGCGCTGTCCGAGGTGCACGTCGGGATACCGGCGGGGCACCTCGACCTGACGCTCGGCGAGTGGGCCGCCGACGGCCTGCTCGCCGTGTTCTTCTTCGTCGCCGGCCTGGAGCTCAAGCGGGAGTTCGTCGCCGGTGACCTGCGCGACCCGCGCCGGGCGCTGCTCCCGGTGGCCGCCGCGGTCGGCGGCATGGTGGTCCCGGCCCTCGTGTATCTCGCGATCAACGCCGCCCCGGGCGGCGCGCCGGCCGGCTGGGCGGTGCCGATGGCCACCGACATCGCGTTCGCCCTGGCCGTCCTCGGCGTGATCAACACCCACCTGCCGGCCGCCCTGCGCACGTTCCTGCTCACCCTGGCGGTCGTGGACGACCTGCTCGCGATCGTCGTCATCGCCGTGGTCTTCACCGGGTCGCTGGCCTGGCTGCCGCTGCTGCTCGCGGTGCTGCCGCTGGCCGGGTTCGCGGTGCTGGTGCAGCGCGGCCGGACGGCGCCGTGGCTGCTGGTCCCGCTCGCGTTCGCGACCTGGGCGCTGGTCCACGCCTCCGGCATCCACGCCACCGTGGCCGGCGTCCTGCTGGCCTTCACGGTGCCCACCAGCACCTCGGAACGGTTCGAGCACCGGCTGCGCCCGCTGTCGGCCGGGGTGGCCGTGCCGGTGTTCGCGTTCTTCGCCGCGGGCGTCACGGTCACCGGCTCGGCGCTCGGGATCACCGGCCCGATCACGCTGGGCGTGGCGGCGGGCCTGGTGCTGGGCAAGACGGTCGGCGTGGCCGGCACCACCTGGCTGGTGGTCCGGCTGACCCGGGCCCGCCTGGCCGAGGGCCTGGGCTGGCTCGACGTGATCGGCCTCGCCCTGCTGGGCGGCGTCGGGTTCACGGTGTCCCTGCTGGTCTCCGAGCTGGCCTTCGGCGCCGGCTCACCCGAGGACTCGGCGGCGAAGGCCGGCATCCTCGGGGGCTCGCTCGTCGCCGCCGTGCTCGCCGCGCTGCTGCTGCGGGCCCGCAACCGCCACTACCGCCGCATCCTGGAGGCGGAGGAGACCGACGTGGACGGCGACGGCGTCCCCGACGTCTACCAGTGACGGGCCGGTGCCCAGGTGCCGGGGAAGGCGTCGGCGCGCCACAGGTCGAGGCCGCGGGCCGTCAGGGCGGCCCAGGCCCGCGGCGGCGGCAGCCAGCCGTCCAGCGGCACCTCGCCGGGCGCCGACAGCCGACCGGCCAGGATCTCCTCGACCGCGATGCCGGCCAGCAGCGACGGCATCCGGCCGCCGTCGCGGGCCGCGGTCATGCCCAGCGCGCGGCGCACCGGGCGGCCGTCGCGCCGGTCGGCCACCTCGACCAGGAACCCGCCGGCCTCGTCGCCGAACCGGCCGGCCAGCCACGACATGGCGCGGACCACCGCCGTGAACCGCTCGGCGCGGCGAGGGCGCCCGGTGCGGGCCCGGACGGTGGCGGCGGCGCCGAGCAGCCGGTTGAGCCAGGCGTGCTCGGTGCCGGCCTTGAAGCTGATCGTGCCGGCCCCGAAGCGCGCGGCGAGCTCGGTGAGGTCGGCCATCGCGTACACCTGGTGGACCAGCCGACGGCCGACCGGCGGCGGGAACGGCACCCACTCCCCCTCCGACCAGCCGTGCACGCGCACCGGCCGGCCGCCGCGCGGCGCGTCGAACGGCACGCCGACGCCGCGGAGCATCGCCTCGAACATCGCCGGGCCCCGGTGCTTGCGGGTGTCGGGGGCGGCGGCGCAGCGGACCTCGTCGACGCGGTCGAGCCCCTCGGCCAGGTCCTGCACGGCGATCACCTGGAGGCCCGGGACGACGGAGGCGCCGGTGAGCACCGGCGCGGTGGCGGTCGCGGCCCGCTCCAGCACCGCCTGCCGGAACGGCCCGTCCTCGGCGAGGTCCACGTAGGGCACGCCCGCCTCGATCGCGGCCACGGCGGGGCCGAGGGGCAGCGTCTGGTACGGCCCGGCGCAGTGCACGAGCGCCGCCGCGCCCGCGGCGACGCGCCGCAGCGCGGGCACGTCCGCGTGGTCGCCCGCCACGACCCGGACCCGCGGATCGGCGAACGCCGGCCGGGCCGGGCGCCGCGCGACGACGACCACGTCCGCGCCCGTGTACCGCAGCAGGTCGGCCACCAGGTACCGCCCGTAGAAGCCGGTGCCGCCGACGACGATCACAGATGGAGGCACAGCTCGTCCCACACCCACCGGCCCGCCTTGAATCCCTTCCACGCCGCCATTCCGGCCGCGATGAGCCCGGCCACCACCGCCACCACGATCGCGACCCAGCGCGACACCAGCTCCCAGCGCGGGCCCCAGCCGTGCACGGTGGGCCTGAGCTGGTCCTCGTCGGCGCCCCGGACCCAGCCCTCGACCACTTCGCCGGGGCGGTCGTCGAGCATCACCTCGACCCGGTCGACGGCGAGGCGGCCGTCGTCGGCGAGGAACGGGCCGTCGCACCGCCACTGCTCGGCGGCCTTCTCGCAGGTCCGGACGGTCATCATGCCGTGGACGCCGCGGGCGTACTCCCGGTCGCTGTCGAAGTAGACCCAGGCACCGAACGCGGGCAGCGTGGCCACTGCGGCCACGAACAGGTTCGGCACCAGGCGGAGCAGGAACATGCCGACCGCGGCGCCGCCGGCCAGCACGCCGAACGCGACGAGCTTCAGCCAGGTCATCCGCCCGGCCCGCGGGTGAGCAGCGCGCCGACCAGGTCGCGCAGCGGGCCGACGAGGTCCTCGGCGCCGGCCGAGACCAGGGGCTCCAGGCCCGACGAGCGGAGCATCACGACGCCCATGGAGGCGGCCAGGACGACCTCGCCGCGCAGCACGGCCTCGTCGTCGCCCGGGTCGCCACCGGACGCGGCCACCAGGCGCTCGGCGTAGGAGCGCAGGACCCGGCGGCGGATGGCGTCGGCGCGCTCGTCGCCGGAGGAGCGCAGCAGCAGCATGAGCACCTCGTTCGGGCGGCCGTCGGCGCCGGTCCCGGCGATCTGGGCGGCGATCGCCTCCGGCACCTCGGCGAAGGTGATCTCGCCGGTGGTGCGGCGAAGCTCCTCGACGGCGTCGGCGAGGCAGGCGGCGAAGAGGCCCTCCTTCGACTCGAAGTACCGGCTGATGAGCGCGACGTTGACCCCGGCCTCGTCGGCGACCTCGCGCACGGTGGTGGCGGCGTAGCCCGTCCCGGCGAAGCGGCGCCGGGCGGCGCGCAGCAGCGCCTGCCGGGTCGCGGCCGCGTCGCGGCGGCGCGGCTCGGCGGCCGCCTCGGTGGGGGTCACACCTGCCAGGGTAGTGGGCCCGCTCAGCCGGTCATCTCGTCCAGGGCCTCGTCGACGTTCTCGGCGAGCAGCTCGGGCAGCATCCCGACCAGGTCGAGGGTGAAGCGCACCATGCCGTCCGGCGGCGCCGCGATGCGCACGGGCGCGCCCCGGTTGGTGAACGCGATCACCAGCCGGTCCAGGCAGCGCAGGCCGGCGCTGTCGAGGAACGTGGTCGGGGTCAGGTCGACGACGACCCCGGTGGTCGCGCGGACGCTGAGCAGCACGTCGCGCTCGACGAGCCCGGCGCTCGCGTTGTCGATCTCGCCGAGCAGCTGGACGACCTCGCAGCCGCGGTCGGTGTACACCCGCACCTGCCGCCGCGGACCGCCCGTCACGACATCCCCCCGATCCGCCGGCGCATGAGGACCGTCGTGCCGCCCGCGCCGCGGTCGATCACCAGGTCGTCCATCATGCGGCCGATGAGCACCATCCCGTGGCCGCGGCCGGTCGTGGTGCGCGGCGGGCGCCACCGGCCGGTGTCGGCGACGCGGACGGTCACGGCGCCGGCGTCGACCGAGACGGCGACGGTCACGTGCCGGGTGGGGTCGTGGTCGTAGGCGTGGGCGATGGCGTTGGCGACGGCCTCGGACGCGGCGAGGACGACGCGCAGGCGCTCGTACTCCGCGACGCCCTGCCCGGCGAGCCAGCGGTCCAGCTCGCCGCGCATGCCGGACAGCTCCGGCATCCGCGCGGGCACGACGGCGTGGAAGCGCGGGGCGTCGTGGAACTCCACCGCCAGCAGGCACATGTCGTCGTGTCCGCCCTCCGACGGTACCAACGCATCGCTCACCTGCCCGGTGAGCTCGTCCAGGTCCGCGTCGCGGCGCTCGCCGGCCAGCGCGGCGAGGCGGTCCAGCCCGTCCTGGATGCGCTCGCCGCGCCGCTCGACCAGCCCGTCGGTGTACAGCAGCAGGCGCGACCCGCGCGGCACGGTGAGCGCCGCCTCGGTGCGCAGGCGGCTGCCGGCGGTGGTCCCGATCGGCCCGGAGCGCGCGTCCCACAGGAAGCCCGGCTCCTCCCCCGGCCGCAGCAGCAGCGGCGGCGGGTGGCCCGCGCAGGCGTACCGCAGCAGCCCGCTGTCCAGCGCCAGCTCGGCGTAGGCGAGCGTGGTCATCCGGCCGCCCTCGAAGGTGGTGACGAACGCGTCCATGTGCCGCAGCACCTCGGCCGGGCCGCCCTGGGTCGAGGCGAGCGCCCGCACGGCACTGCGCAGCTGCCCCATCGCGCTCGCGGCGTGCAGGCCGCGGCCCACGACGTCGCCGACGACGATGCCGACGCGCTCCGCGGAGATGGCGAAGATGTCGTACCAGTCCCCGCCGACCTCGAGGGACTGCACCGCCGGGCGGTACACGGTCGCCACCCGGAAGCGTGCGTCGGTCGGCCAGTCGGGGGTGAGCAGGCTCTGCTGCATGGTGTGGGCCACCTCCCGGTCGCGCTCGGCGAGTCGGGCGTTGTCGAGCGTCATGCCGGCACGGTCGGCCAGGTCGACGAGGAAGTCCGGGCCGGCGGTGTCGGTCACCGGCGAGGAGACGAGCAGCAGCGTGCCGAGGACGGCGTTGCGGGCACGCAGCGGGAGGACGACGGCGCGGCGGCCGTCCGGCGGCAGCAGCGGTACCGGCGCCACCGCGCCGCCGGCGCGGCCCATCGCCTGCACGGCCATGAGCACGTCGTGCGGGATCGCCCAGGGCGCCGACCCGCTGCCGGGGCCGGCCACCCGCAGGCCGGGCTCGCCGGCGAGGTCGAGGTTCACCTGGGCGTACCGCGCGAGCTGCGGCACCAGCAGGTCGACCAGCCGCCGGGCGCGCTCGGCCAGGCCGGTGGTCTCGTCGAGGCTGCGGCTCAGCCCGGCCAGGAAACCGGCCTGCCAGGCCCGCCGGGCGGTCTCCTCGTGCAGGTAGGCCCGGTCGAGCGCCTGCCCGGCCTGCCGGCCGACGGTGCGCATCAGGTCGACCTCGTCGGCGGCGACCGGCCGGCGCGCGGCGAACGCGAACGACACCACGCCGAGCACCTGCCGGTCGGTGACCAGCGGCGCGACGACGAGCAGCGGGAACCGCCCGGAGTGCCCCTCCTGCCGCACCACGTCGCCGAGCGCGGCGGCCCGGGCCTCGGGCGCGGCGTCGTCG
>NZ_JBEXCY010000343.1:0-7647 GCF_040605515.1 Dactylosporangium sp. NPDC005572
GCGCACGTCGGCGATCCCGTCGCCGTCCAGCACCACCGACGGGGCCGGCGGCATCGTCGGGTCGCCGCTGGGCAGCAGCAGCACAACGAGCAACCCCAGCAGCCACCAGCGACGGCGGTCCGGCGGCGCCGGTGCCGATACCGGCCCGACCGGGCCGGGGACGTCGAGGTCGATCACCACATCAGTCTCGCTCAGGACACGTCGCGAAGGTACCGCCGCTCGAGCCCCGCTCCCCGGCCCTGTGACCCACGCGACCGGTGGTGTGTGTCACGGGGCCGCGACGTCACAGAACGTGGCCCGCCGTCGTCTCGATGTTCGAACCGCAACTCCACGAGCAGGGGCCTGGACATGAAGAAGCGCAGCACAGGCAGGACCGGTAGCGCAGCGGACTCCCGGCTCGGGGCCGCCACGCCGTTACGCGGCGTGCTCAACCGGGTCTTTCCCGACCACTGGTCGTTCCTGCTGGGTGAGATCGCGCTGTACTCCTTCGTGGTGCTCGCCGTCACCGGCACGGTCCTGGCGCTCCTCTTCGATCCGTCGACGGAGGACGTGGTGTACGACGGGTCGTACCGGCCGCTGCAGGGGACGCACATGTCCGCGGCCTACGCCTCCACGTTGGACATCTCGTTCGACGTCCGCGGCGGGCTGCTGATGCGTCAGATGCACCACTGGGCGGCGCTGCTGTTCATCGCGGCGGTCATCGTCCACCTGCTGCGGGTCTTCTTCACCGGCGCGTTCCGAAGGCCGCGGCGGCTCAAGTGGACCGTCGGCCTGCTGGTGTTCTGGACCGGCCTGGTCGCCGGCTACACCGGCTACATGATGCTGGACGACGGCATGTCCGGCACCGGCATGCAGATCCTGCAGGGCATCCTGCTGTCGATACCCGTGGCCGGCACCTGGCTGGCGTCGTCGGTCTTCGGCGGCGAGTTTCCGGGCGACGTGATCATCGGCCGCATGTACCTGCTCCACGTGCTGCTGCTGCCCGGACTCCTGGTGGCGCTGATCCTCGTCCAGATCTGGCTGCGGCTGCGGCAGAAGCCGGTCCAGTGGCGGGATCCGCGCCGGAGGAGCGGGGCCGTCGAGGGCGAGCGCATGTTCCCGCGGTACGCGACGAAGCAGGCCGGGCTGTTCATGTTCGTCTTCGCGGTGATCGCGTTGCTCGGTGGCATGGTCCAGGTCAACCCGGTGTGGCTCTACGGGCCGGCGCGGGCGGCGGACGTGTCGGCGTTGTCGCAGCCGGCCTGGTACGTCATGTTCCTCGACGGCGCGGTTCGGCTGATGCCGCCCTGGGAGCTCACGCTCCCGATCGGCGACGGGTACGCCGTCCCGCCGATCTTCTGGGCGGCGGTGGTGCTGCCCGGCCTCCTCTTCGCCGTGCCCATGGCGTACCCGTTCATCGAGGCGCGGGTGCGCCGGGACCACCGGGAGCATCACCTGCTCGACCGTCCGCGGGATGCCGCGACCCGCACCGCGCTGGGTGCCATGGCCGTCACCTTCTACCTCGTGCTGACCGTCGCCGGCGCCGGCGACGCCATCGCCCTCACGTTCAACATCAGCACCAACGCGTTGACCTGGGCCGGTCGGATCGGGCTGCTGCTCCTGCCACCGCTGGCGTACCGGATCACCCACCGCGTCTGCCTGGGGCTGCAGCAGCACGACCGGCAGGTGCTGGCCCACGGCGTGGAGACCGGCATCATCCGGCGCCTGCCGAACGGTGGGTTCACGGAGATCCACCAGCCGCTCGCGGCCCCCGACCCCGGCGGCCGCACCGAGCTGCGGTACGCCGGCCGGGCGGTGCCGAAGAAGATGAACCACCTCGGCGCGCTCGCGCCCGCCGCCAGAGGCTTCCTCAGGCCGGTCGAAGGGCCCGCGGACCTCAGGCCGGGCAGCGAAGCCGATGCCGCGTAGGAATCCGGGAGCCGGCCACTGCGCTGTGACAGCCGTGTGACCGGCTCACCCGTAAGCTGGCGGTCCGGATCGCTTGCGGACTGGGGAGCCGGATGAGGGTTCTGGTGGTGGAGGATCAGGTGCGGCTCGCCAACTCGGTGGCGCGGCTGCTGCGGCGCGAGGGCATGGCGGTCGACGTGGCGTTCGACGGGGCCGCGGCGCTCGACCGTACCGTCGAGGTCGACTATGACGTGGTGGTGCTCGACCGGGACCTGCCGGGTGTGCCCGGCGACGAGGTGTGCCGCCGGCTGATGCGGGAGCCGCGGCGGACCCGGGTGCTCATGCTGACCGCGGCCGGCACCATCGCCGACCGGGTGCAGGGTCTCACCATCGGCGCGGACGACTACCTGCCGAAGCCGTTCGCCTATCCCGAGCTGGTGGCGCGCATCCGGGCGCTCGGCCGGCGTTCCCAGCCCGCCGTCGCGCCGGTCCTGGTGCATGGTGACCTGGTGCTGGACCCGGCCCAGCGGGTCGCCACCCGGGCCGGGGCGCGGCTGGCGCTCAACCCCAAGGAGCTGGCCGTCCTGGAGTACCTGCTCACCGCGCAGGGCCGGGTGGTCTCCGCGGAGGAGCTCCTGGAACGGGTGTGGGACGAGGCCGCCGACCCGTTCACCACGACGGTGAAGGCCACCATGAACCGCCTCCGGTCGAAGATCGGCGAGCCGCCCGTCATCGAGACCGTTCCCCGGGCCGGCTACCGGATCTGAGCTGAAAGAGGAGTCCTCGTGGGCCTGACCTCCCAGATCTCGGGCATGCGGGTCCGGCTGCGGCTCACGCTCCTGTACGGCGGGCTGTTCCTGCTCTCCGGCGCCGTGCTGCTGACCATCACCTACCTGCTGGTCGCACACAGCGGGCCGAACGTCGCGATGTCCGCGCAGAGCACGACGCCGTCGGGCGGGCAGAGCGTCAGCATCTTCCTGGGCGAGACCCTGCCGGCGGGCGTCCAGCTGTCCGAGGCGCAGCGGCGCGTCGTCGAGGCGTTCCAGGAGCAGGCCCGTCAGCAGCGGGCGGAGCTCATGCATCAGCTGCTCGTGCAGTCGGGCGTGGCGCTGGCCATCATGGCGGTCGTCGCGGTCGTGCTCGGCCGGCTGGTGGCCGGGCGGGTGCTGCGGCCGCTGCAGACCATGACCGCCACCATTCAGCGCATCTCGGCGCGCAACGTGCACGAGCGGCTGGCCGTCACCGGGCCGCGCGACGAGCTCAAGCGTCTCGCGGACACCGTCGACGGGCTGCTCGGCCGGCTGGAGTCCGCGCTCGACTCGCACAAACGGTTCGTCGCCAACGCGGCGCACGAGTTGCGCACGCCGCTGACGCTGGAGCACGCCCTGCTGGAGGAGACCGTCCTCGATCCGGACGCGACGGTGGAGGAGTTCCGTGCCCAGTTCGAGGAGCTGATGGTCGTCAGCGAGCAGCAGGCCCGGCTCCTCGAGTCGCTGCTGGTCCTGGCGACCAGCGAGCGCGGCCTGGACCGCCGGGAGAGCGTCGACCTGTCCGGGGTGGCCGGCGACGTGCTGCGGGCCGCCGGGCCGAGGGCACGACGACAGGACCTGACCGTCGCGGCCGAGGTCGAGCCCACGCGGGTCACCGGCGACCCCGCCCTCGTCGGGCGGCTGGTGGCCAACCTGGTCGACAACGCGATGAGCTACAACGTCCCGGACGGGCGGGTGGAGGTCGCGACGGGCACGGACGGCGTGCGCTGCTTCCTGTCGGTGACCAACACCGGGCCGCCCGTCCCGCCGGAGATGGTGGACCAACTGCTCAGCCCGTTCCAGCGGCTCGACCGTACCGCCGACGACGGTCATCACGGCCTCGGGCTGTCCATCGTCCGGTCCATCGCCGCGGCCCACTCGGCGGACCTGACCGTGCGGGCCCGCCCGGGCGGCGGCCTCGCGATCAAGGTGCTGTTTCCGGCCGAGGAACGCCGGCTGAACGACGCCGGGTAGGCGCCGTTCAGCGTCCTTTGTGCCCGTGATGTGACCGGCCGGAGCGTAGAACAGTACGCATGTCGAAGCATCAGCGTCCACTGTGGATCGTCCCCGCGATCGTCCTGCTGCTAGCGGTGGGAGCGGCGGGTTGCAGCCGTCACGACGACCCGGCGGTGGCGACCGCCAACTCCGGCGCGCCCGATGCCGGCGCCGGCGCGGCCGGCGACGGCGAGACGTCGCTGTTGAGGTTCTCGCAGTGCATGCGCGATCAGGGCCTCACGTGGTACCCCGACCCGCAGCCCGATGGCGGGTTGGTGGTGCACAACCCCGACGGCGTCGACCAGGGCAAGCTGGCCAAGGCGGAGGAGGCGTGCAAGCGGTACTACCCCGGAGGCAGCCAGCGGGGCCCGATCCCCGCTGAGGACCTGGCCAAGATACGGCAGGTGTCGCAGTGCATGCGGGACCACGGATTCGCGAACTACCCCGACCCCGACGCGAACGGCTCCATCACGATCGACTCCAAGGTTCTCGGTGTCGAGCCCGACGACCCGGCCTTCCAGAGGGCGCGACAGGAGTGCGACAAGTACCTGCCGGCACCGAAGCGCAGTAAGGGAACCTCGTGATGGGTGCGCGACGCACAGCGAGTGTGGTCACCGGCGTCGTCGCGGTCGGTGCCGTGGCCGCCGCGATCACGGTCTTCAACCTGCCGGAGGCGCAGGACAGCCCCGGCTCCGCCGACAGCACGCCGGTGTCCACCGCCGACATCACCAGGCAGACGCTGACCGACCGGGAGCGCCACGACGGCACGCTCGCCCACGGCGACACCACGACGATCTCGTCGCGCGCCGACGGCACCGTGACCGGGCTGCCCGCGGAGGGCGCGACCGTCACCCGCGGCAAGGCGCTCTTCCACCTCGACAACACGCCGGTCACCCTGCTCTACGGCCCGCTGCCGGCCTATCGCCCGCTCTCGACGGGCGTCAAGGGCGCCGACGTCAAGCAGCTCGAGGACAACCTCTGGACCCTCGGCTACCGCGGCTTCACCGTCGACGAGACCTACAACTCCGCGACCGCCGCCGCGGTCAGGCACTGGCAGAAGGACCTCGGTCTCACCCAGACCGGCACGGTCGATCCCAGCCAGGTCGTGTACGCCGCCGGTGAGGTGCGCGTGGACTCGCTGAGCACGCAGGTGGGGACCGTGATCGGGCCCGGCGCTGCCGTGGAACGGGTCACCGGCACCTCGCCGCTGGCCACGGTCGGGCTGGAGATGAGCTCGGCGCGGCTCGCCAAGGTGGGCGCGGCGGTGCAGGTCACGCTGCCCGACGGGACGGTCGTCCCGGGCGAGATCAGCAAGGTCACCATGGTCGTGAGCCCGGGCGAGAACGGTGCGGCGGCCACCACCAGGATCCACGTGACGATCCGGTTCGTCGCGGCGGTCCAGAGCGCGGGCGCGGCCGCCGTCACCGTCGCGTTCACCGCCGGCGAGCGGCCCGACGTGCTGGCCGTTCCGGTGGCCGCACTGCTCGCGCTCGCCGAGGGCGGCTACGGGGTGCGGGTCGTCGACGCAACCACGACGCGGATCGTGGCGGTGGAGACGGGGCTCTTCGCCGACGGCAAGGTCGAGATCACCGGGACCGGGCTGCAGGCCGGCATGAAGGTGGCGGTGCCGGCATGACTCCCATCGAAACTCCCCTCGAAACCCTCGTGACCGCCCCGAACACCGTCGCCGGCCACCCGGTGATCGAGCTCGCCGGGGTCAGCAAGGCCTACCCCGGCGGGGTCACCGCGCTGCACGCGGTCGACCTGGTCGTCGACTACGGCGAGCTGCTGGCGATCGTCGGGCCGTCGGGCTCGGGCAAGTCCACGATGCTGCACCTGATCGGCACACTGGACCGGCCGTCGCAGGGCACCGTGCGCATCGACGGGCACGACGTGGCGTCGCTGTCCGACCGGCAGCTCTCCGCGCTGCGCGCCCGGCGCATCGGCTTCGTCTTCCAGCAGTTCCACCTCGCACCGGGGCGGGACGCGCTGGGCAACGTCGCCGACGGCCTGCTCTATTACGGTGTACCGAAACGGGAGCGTGAGCGGCGCGCGGAGGCCGCGCTGGTCCGGGTCGGTCTGGGCGACCGGCTCACGCACCGTCCCCACCAGCTCTCCGGCGGCGAGCGCCAGCGGGTCGCCATCGCCCGCGCGGTCGCGGGCGACCCGCCGCTGCTGCTCGCGGACGAGCCGACCGGCAACCTCGACTCCGCCTCCGGCGCCAGGGTGATGGCGTTGCTGCGCGAGCTGCACGACGCGGGTACGACGATCCTGGTCATCACGCACGACCGCGAGATCGCGGACAGCCTGCCGCGGCAGGTGCCGATGCGCGACGGGCAGGTGGTCTGAGATGCCCCGGCCAACCGCCCTGACCCCGGCCCGGCTGCGCCCGTCGGACCTGGCCCGGCTCGGCGCATACGGCCTGCGCTCGCGCCCGCTGCGCGCCGTGCTGTCGGCGCTGGGCATCGCGATCGGTATCGCGGCGATGACCGCGGTGGTCGGCATCTCCGCCTCCAGCCGCGCCGACCTCGACGAGGAGCTCGCCAGGCTCGGCACCAACCTGCTGACCGTGTCGCCCGGCAACACGATGTTCGGCAGACGGGCCACGCTGCCCGACGAGTCGGTCGCGATGATCAGGCAGATCGGCCCGGTGCAGTCGGCCACGGCGACCGGCTCGCTCAGCGACACGCACGTCTACCGCACCGACCGGATCCCGGCGGCGCAGTCCGGCGGCCTGTCCGTGCTCGCCGCCAGGCTCGACCTGCTCAAGACGGTCGGCGCCACGCTCGACCACGGCGCCTGGCTCAACGCGGCGACCGACCGGTACCCGGCGGTCGTGCTCGGCGCGACGGCGGCCGAACGGCTCGGGAACGTGCCCGCCGTCTACATCGGCGGCCGGTGGTGGGTCGTCATCGGGGTGCTGCGGCCGGTGCCGCTCGCGCCGGAGCTCGACGCGGCGGTGCTCATGGGGTGGCCGGCGGCCACGACGTACCTGGGCTTCGACGGGCACCCGACGACCGTCTACACGCGGTCGGTGGAGTCACAGGTCGAGGCGGTACGCGCGGTGCTCGCGCCCACGGCCAACCCGCAGTCACCGGGCGAGGTGCAGGTGTCGAAGCCGTCCGACGCCCTCGCCGCCCGCCGCGCCGCGAACGCGACCTTCACCGCACTGCTGCTCGGGCTGGGCGCCGTCGCGCTGCTCGTGGGCGGGATCGGCGTCGCCAACACGATGGTCATCTCGGTGCTGGAGCGGCGCGCCGAGATCGGCCTGCGCAGATCACTCGGCGCCACCAGGGGCCAGATCCGCACCCAGTTCGTCGCCGAGTCGCTGCTGCTGTCGCTGCTCGGCGGCGCGGCCGGCGTCCTGCTCGGCTATCTGGTGACCGGGATGTACGCCACGACGCAGCAGTGGCCCACCGTGGTGCCGCTGTGGGTCCTCGCCGGCGGCGTCGGCGCGACCGTGCTCATCGGCGCGATCGCCGGCCTCTACCCGGCGATCCGCGCCGCCCGCCTCGCACCCACGGAGGCCCTGGCGGCGACCTGACGGCGGACGCTTTCGGCATCCTTAAATCCGGATGAGATCTCCTTGCACATCGACGAACTTGTTAGTAATGGCCCGTTACTATCCGGAGGTGCGATTGCGGCGAATCGCGCTCCCGCCGTCCGTACCGATGCAGAAAAACGGAGCCATGAGAACCAGGAAGCTCATCCTCGCCGCGACCGCCGCCGCCCTGGC
>NZ_JBEXCY010000344.1:0-7601 GCF_040605515.1 Dactylosporangium sp. NPDC005572
GTCGGTGCGCCAGGCTCGCCAGCCGAGGCAGGGGTAGCCGGCAATGACGGTGGCGGCCATGTTGGGCGTTGCTTGTCGTCGCCCGTCGGCGAGGACGAGCCACCCGGTCTCGTCGACGGTGGCGGTGTGGCGCTGCCGAAGGTTTCGCCGTTCCCAGGTGAGCTGCTGGCCGGTGTGTAGCAGGCCGGCGCGGACGAGCAGGAGGAGTTGCCCTCTGGGCGTCTCCGAGTCTTCGGTGGCCGTCCCTGGGATCTCCAGCAGGTGCCGTAGGACGGCGTTGAGCGTCTCGCCGGTGACTCTGCGGGATCGAAGCGCCGCGTAGACGTGTTCGTCGATGCCAATCATCTTCATTGCGATTGTCCATTTCGTGACGGCTGGCGATCGGTGTCGCGTGAGGTTGTGCGTAGCTGCTGGTGACGCAGTGAATTCATGCCTCGCAATACCTCGGCGGTCAAGCGCCGCCGGTGCACGCCGATCGTGGTCTTGTGATGGTTCGGTGGCTGCCGGCTCCTGGGACGTTGCGCCGGGCCTGCCGGGGTCGTTGGCTATGCCTGGGTGAGTGCGGTGACGGCAGCGTTGGCGATGATGTCGATCGCCTCGACCGGGTTGGTGACGGCCACGGTGGTCGTGTGCTCGTAGGTGTGGCAGAACGGGTCGTTGCCCGGGTAGGCCCACAGCACCGCGCAGCCGGACCGGGTCAGGGTGGTGATGAGGCGTTGCGCGGGCTCGATGTGCTCGCCGAAACAGCCGTCGGAGACGACGGCGAGCATCCGCACGTGGCCGCGGTGGCGCGATTGGAGTAGGTGGTCGGCGAGTTTGACCGCGTCGGTGAACCGCTCGTAGCTGTCGTGGACCTGCATCTGTTGCACCTGCGCGGGTTTGTGGTGTGGCGGGACGAGCAGGGTGACGGTTTCGCCGAACGCGATGGTGGCGACGGTGGCGTCGGTGCGCCGGGCGGCGTTGGCCAGGATCCATGCGGCCGATGACATCGGCTCGGCGAACGCCGTCATGGAGCCGGAGACGTCGACCAGCACGGCGAGCCGGAGGGCGGGTTTGTGCGGAGGCAGGGTGGCGCGTTGCTGCCACGGTTGCGCGGACGGTATCTGCCCGGCGGTGCGCTGGGCGTCGGCGGTGATCGCGGCGCGGGCCCGTAGCCGGCCGGGTGGGATCGCCGATGGCCGCGTCGCCGGCTCGAGGCTGCTGGTGCGGGCCTGGCGCAGGCGGGCGGCGAGTCGGCGGGCGGCGTGCTGCTCGGCATCGGTGGGGTCGCGCAGCGTCCAGGAGGCCGGTGCGCCGTGCTGCTCGGCGATGCGGTGCGCGGCGTATGCGGCGGGTGTGAGTCCGGCGGCGATGGCGAGGAAGTCACCGATCGCGTCGGCGAGCGCACCGGCGAACGCGCCTTCGTCCGCGGTCGGTGTGTCCGGTTGCCGGGTGGGGTCGATGCTGAGGAGTCGGCACCACCGCCATGCCAGGTCCATCATCGTCTGGGCATCGGTGTCGTCGACCGTGTGGGCCTGGCGCCAGATGTCGCGTAGCTGCGTGAGCAGTTTGCGGCCGAGGACACCGGCCGCTGCGGCGCGGACGGCTTTGACGTCCTTGCCGGTGAGGATGCGGGCGTCGGCGCGGGCCAGGAGCAGACCGGCGAGCTGGGCGGCGTGCCAGGCGTCGTCGACCGGCGCGTCCTCGGGGGTGATCAGGGTCTGCACGGTGTGGCGTAGCCAGCGGCGGTCGCCGCGGCGGCGCGCGCGTTGCCTGCCCTCGGCGCGGGACTCTTCGAGCAGGTCGGCGACGGCGACAACGACAGCTGGGGTGCCGGGTGGGGTGCTCCAACGGCTGTGGGTGGCGTGGGCGGCTTCGTGGACGAGCAGCCCGTAGGCGGTGGGGACGAGCTTCTTGTGCGCGGCGCGGCGCGGGTTGGTGGCGTCGGGTGCGCCGATGTGGATGGCGTCGACCTCGACCCGGCCGGTGGCCGGGTAGAAGCAGGCGGGTGCGCCGCCGCCGGCGCCGGGGGCGACGATGACGGTCAGGTCGGTGCGGCCGGTCAGTTTGGCGATGTGGCGGGTCCAGGCCCGGTCCCACTCGGCCCAGTCGGGGTGGGCTGCAGTGAACGGTTCCGGGTGCAGGTGGCTGCTGGGATACGGCATGACGGTTGGCTCCTTTCCGGACGTGCGGGTTAGCGCTGGTTGCCGAGGGTCAGCGCGGTGACGGTGGTGCCGAACGCCTCCGACAGGGCCTTGATGACGGCGGCCCGGTCGTCTTCGGGGGCGCGGCCGGCGAGGTTGGCGATCGCGGCGCTCAGGCCGAGGGCCTTGCGGACGCGGGTGAAGCCGAGCAGTTCCCGTAGCTGCGGCGCCCAGGTGACGTTGCCAGCGGCGAGGTCGGCGTTGAGGGTCTTTGCGGCGGTGATCGCCGCGGCGGGGACGCCGAGGTGTTTGGCGAGGTCGAAGTCGGTGGTGACCTCGATGTGCACGTCGAACCGGGACGCGAGGGCTTCGGTGAGGATGGCGCCGTGGACGCCGGGGTTGTGCCCGGCGATGACGTAGAAACCGTCGGCGGCTTCGACGCGTTCGTTGCGGTAGCCGGGGATGTGGATGACCCGGCGGCCGTCCATCGCCGGGTACAGCACGGCGAGGACCTTGGGCGGGATGAGGGTGGCGTCATCGATGAGCAGGGCCCGGCCTTGCCGCATCGCCTGCACGAGCGGGCCGTACACGAACTCGTAGCCGCCGTCGGGCAGCGGGATGAAGTTGCCGAGGAAGTCCTCCACGACGGTGTCGCCGGTGCCGGTGACGGTGAGCAGGTCGTCGAAACCCGCTTCGATCATGGCGGTCTTGCCGGTCCCGGGCGGCCCATACAGCAGCACCGGGATGCGCTTGTCCCGCAGGCGGCGCAGCACGTCGACATCGGTGGCACCGGCGAGTCTGCGGGGGAAGTACAACTCGCCGTTGGGCCGGGTGACCGGGCTGCGCCGCCCCGTGCGCGCGGCCCCGCCACCACCGCCGCCGGCGGTGCGGGACGCGGCAGGCGGCATGGTGCCGGCGGCGTCGATGCCGGCCTGGGTGATCTGGAACCGGTGCGGGTCGCGATGGTGGGTGGCATACCCGACGGCGGCCATCTTCTTGAGCACTTCGAACACCGCCCCGGAGGACGGCACCTCGAGGGCCCTGGTGATCTCCCCGACCTTGAGGAGGTCTTCGGAGTGCTCGACCAGGTGGAGGGCGACCTTGCGGTACAGGTAGCCGGGGCGGTTTGCGGCCGGCGCCGGGCTCGCCGCAGGACCCGCCTCGGGGGCGGGTGCGGCGGCGGTCCCGCTCGAACCCGAGCCGGTCAGGCTGGCCGGTGGGGTTGCTGGGGTTGGTGTGGACATGGGTGCCTCGATTCACGGGTCGGGCCCGCGCATCCGTCTCCGGATGCGCGGGCGGTGGGTACCGCACAGCGGAGACGGGCAGGGCGCCGACCCTGCCTCGGCCGTCAGGCCGGGGCAGATGGGGCGACCACACCCGGTGGTGCAGGGTGGCGTGCGGCGAGCCCTGTGGCGGGTCGCCGGTGGTGCGGTGTCCGGGGTACAGGTCGACGGCGCGGGCCGGGGTCGGCGCGACGATGCAACCCGCCCCGGCCGTACTGATCAAGTCGAATGGGCGCCGGTAGAGGGTTTGGGATGGGTCAGTGGCGCAGGGTGACCTCGGTGCTCGGGCGGCGGGACACGGTGACGGTCAGACCGAACGCGCTGCCGTCGGACAGTTCCAGGTAGATGCCGCAGTTCATGGTGAGCACTCCGGCGTCGCGGTAGGTGCGGGCGGTCAGGGTGACCGGGTCGCCGCCGCTGGCGACGAGGATGGGCAGGTCGGCGTCGGTGCACAGCTGCTCAAGCGTGTCGCTGGCGAGCAGGTCGGTGACGAGGGATTCGAGGAGTTCCTCGTGGCCGAGGTCGTCGTCCGCGTCGCGGTCAAGATGGTCGTGGCGGTACATGACGGTCAGGTCCTCTCCGATTCGTAGGGTCCGATTCGGAACGTCTGGCGCCCGGTCGAGCCGAGGCCGTCCGCAACTGCCGAGTTGAGTGCAATCGACCATCCGGGCGAGAGTGCGCCTGCGCAGTCGCCATCGCCGCGGTCACTCAACGTATCCCCGTCATCCGACTCGGCGACTGACTGCTCAGCCGGCTGGGGTGCCTTCGCAGCAGTGGTCGTGGTGGTCGGGTAGGCTGTCCGACAACTGCCATCCCTCGGGGTGGCGTCTGACCCTCTGGTCAATGTTTGCGGCGACCTTCGGTGCCGACTACCGAACGAGCCTTCTATAGAAGAGACCAGACGGAACACGAGCAAATACATAGCGGTACCTACACAGCGCGTGGTCAGAGCAATGCAAGGTTTCCGCCCAGTCAAAGCGGGACCTCAGTCATTGGCCCATAGGTGGCCGAGCTGAGTCCTGCTCGTCTCCAGCTCGGTCTCAGAAGCGTCGTTAGGAGACCGTCGTGGAGATCGAAAACGTTCAGTCGGGCCTGTCGCCGTTGGCTCGTCTTGCCGTCGTCGGCGTAGTTGTGGCCGGAGCTGTCATCGTCCTTCTATCCTCCGAATCGGAGCATCGGGCGGACATGATTAGGGCGATGGTCGAGCCGATCCACCCCGGCCGGTAGACAGCCGACAGGAACACCCGCTCGATCTGGGCTTCAGGCATCGGGCGGGTGTTCCATCCACCGAGAACGACCCCGATCTGGCACTGATCAGCCATTGGCTGCGTTCTGTGCCGTTCAGTGTGGTTGAGGTGCTGCGGTAATGAGTGCGACGATGCGCTCAAGAACGCAGACCTGGGCGGTCGCGTCGGTCATGGTGGTCATCGCGTTGAAGGCGCGAGCCAGCGCGGCGTCGCGGCGGCCCGGATCCGCCGCGGCCAGTGTGAGCAAGGCGCCGGCGCGGCTGTCGGGGTCGTCGATGGCGGTGGCGGCATGCAGCGCGGTCAGGCCGAGCAGCGCCTGCTGCGCGGCGGAGGTGTGCGGCAGGACCGCGGCGACGGTGCCGACGAGGGTCTCCGGATCATGCAGGTCGAGCACGGCGGCGACGAGCCGCTCGAGGTGAGCGTCGTCGGTCAGCAACGGGGCGATGCCGGCAAGGGCGATGCCTCGGCTGTGTTCGACGTCGATGGCAAGGATCGTGGTCAACGCGGTGTCGAACTGGCCGGGGGCAAGGTGGGCGGCCAGATTGGCGATCGCGGTGCCGGCCGCGGCGGCCTTGAGCGCGTTCATCGAGGCTAGGAGCTGGTCCAGCTGCACCGGCGTGAGGTACGCGGCCAGGCTCTGCAGGCGGCCGCTCCAGGCGAAGTCGCCGAGCTGGCCGCGCAACGAGAGACCGCTCAGCGCCGCCGCGTTCTGCTGGTCGACCGGCAGGTGCTCGACGAGCTTGCCGAACTCGTAGCGCAGCGTCAACGGGACGTTGGTCAGTGGGCCACCAAGCCGGTCCGGTGCGATCGTGGCGGCCAGCGCCGCGGCCAGGTGCTGCGGGCCGGCGTACGGCGCCGCCGCCACCAATGACCAGCCGGTCGTGTCCGGGCTGCGGGCATCATGATCGAGGACCGCGGCGATCTGGTCCTGGTCGAGCAGCGGGAGCAACCGATGGAATCCTGTGCCTCGCGACGAGTCGTCGACCGGCGCGCGGAGCAGGGCGTCGATGGCGGCGTCGATCGCTGCGGCACGTTGGTGTCCGTGCAGGTACGGTGCGACTTCGGCCAGCGCGTGGGCCCGGGTGCCGGCGGCGTCGATGGCGTGGGTTGCGTCGAGTACCGCGTCGAGGTGCTCGGCGGGCGCCCGCTGCGCGAGGCCGATCAGCGTGGCCGCGCGCAGGATCTGTTCTTCGATGGCGGCCGCCGCGGCCACTGCGTCACGCCACCACGCAGGCGGCCGCAGCGATGCGAACCTGGTCAGGAGATTCGATTGGTCGGCCTCGCTGGTCACCGACCGGCCCACTGCGGTGAGTGCCCGGTCGGTCTGGGCCGGGGTCAAGTGCGGCGCGAGGTGTTCGAGCGTCCCCGCCGTGAAGTAGAACTCGCCGTTCTCGTCGATCGCGTTCAGGGCCGAATTGATGACCACGTCCCGGTCGGTGTCGGTGACGTGCGGCAGCAGTGCCCGCAGCCCGAGCATGCGGTTCCTGGAGGACTCGAATCCGTGGACGACGGTGAGGATGCCGGCCAGTTGGGGCGCCGAGACGCGCGGCGCGACCGCCGCGAACACCCTGCACCGCTGGTACTCGTCGTCGATCGTGTGCCCGGCGGCGAGCAGCCGCGACAGCTGGGCCTCGTCGACGTAGGGCACAAGGTCGGCAAGCGCCGACGCCCGGTCGCCGTCGTCGTCGATCGTGGATGCGAACGACAGCAGGTCGTCCATGGTCGGTACACCCTGCCGTGCGTCCGACGTGTCGAGCACGTCAGCGAGTTGCCGAACTGCCTGCTGCAGCGCCGACGACGTCGCAGCGGGCAACGTCAGCCACCCTTCGACATGCGCTGCCGCGCACACCTCACGCGCCAGCGCCACGACCCGGGCGACGTCAACCTCCAGCGGAACCACATGCCGATCATGGTCATGAGCCACCATCGCCGCAACCCAACAAGACGGTGCCTCGAACGGGACGATTGATCGGCGTCGCCAGCCGGAGTTCGATCCTTCCCACCTCGACGAACCCGAGTCTGAGGTGCAAGGCAACTAACGGCCCGAGGAGCGATCCTCGCTAGCAAGGCCCGCAACGGTCATGATCGAATTGTATGTGGCACCCAGTCGGCGGCCCTCGCACCCCTTCTCGACGTGAGGGCAGTGCGCTTGATCGGATGCACGCACATGCCGCGAAAGTGCGTGCCTCCACCGCATGTTGCCCTGCCGGATCGGCGTGTCGATCTTGACGTTAACCTGCGTGCGTGCACCGCTGACCGATTCGGGTACCGTGCGGCCGTGGCATGTCGAGGGATGTTCTTCGCGCTCACAGGCGACCAGGAAGCCGCGCTGATGGCGACCCGCGATGACGACGAGGTCCGAGCGCTCGTCGAGGAGATCGAGATGGGCGACTGGGACGGTGAGCCGCTGGACTGCGAGACGGACAAGGCGTGGGACGCCATGCACCGGTGCCTCAGCGACGGAACCCTCGGCAGTGGCCGGGGCCTGTCCCCGCTCGACATGACCGTACTCGGCGTCGGCAACCATCACGAGGGCGACGATTACGTCGTGACCCATGTGCCGGCCAATGAGGTGGTCCAGGTGGCCGCGGCGCTCGAAGCTGTGGACGAGGCGTGGATGCGGCAGCGCTACGACCGCATCGACCCCACGGACTATCAGGGTGAGCTCAGCGATGAGGACTTCGAGTACACCTGGTACTGGTTCACGCAGGTACGCGACTTCTACCGCAAGACCGCAGCCGCCGGACGGGCCGTCATCTTCACTGTCGACCAGTAGGCCGGGACAGCACGGCAGCGGCTCGCCCGACGTCCGCTCATGGCCGTTGGTGCGTGGCGCCCAGCCGCTGCCCGCCACAGAGGGTTACTGCCTCGTCGAGATCAAGGCACGCTGTCCTGCCGAGAAGAGCGCATTCGATCAAGGGATCAGACGGCAGAAAGGCCGCGCAAGC
>NZ_JBEXCY010000345.1:0-7271 GCF_040605515.1 Dactylosporangium sp. NPDC005572
GCGCTCGTCGCCGAGGCGCTGAGCAACCGGGAGATCGCGGCGCGGCTGGTGCTCCCCGCGATGGGGCGGCCGTCCCCGTCGGTCAGGCGGTAGTAGACGTGGCGGACCTTCTGCTGCGGGCCCACCTGCACCTCGGCGACCGTGGCCGTGGTGCGTTCGCCGCGGGTGGCGAGGACCGCCGACCACAGCACCGCCGGGACCAGGAACTGCAGGACGGCCGTCACCAGGAACGCCAGGAAGCGCAGGCCGTAGCGGTCGCCGAGCGACGGCAGCAGGACCGACGCCAGGATGAACGTGGTCACCCACAGGACCGCGCCGACGGCGATCGAGGGGCCGGTGCCGATCCCGGCCAGGCGGGTGAGGACCGCGAGCACGGCCGAGGCGGTGAAGACCCCGAGGAACAGCGCGGCGGCCCGGGTGAGCAGGCCGTGCCGGCGCAGGAATCCCATAGCCGGCACGGTACGGCGTGGCGTCAATATCATGGCCCGGGTGCACACCGATGACGAACTGGCCGCCCTGGCCCGCGCGCACCTGCCCGCCGACGTCGCCGAGCGGTGGCTGCCGCTGTGCCGGCCGGCGGTGGGGCTCGTCCCGCTGCGGGCCGGTGACGTGCTGACCACCGTGGCCGGGCACCTCGGCGGCGAGCCGGCGCTGCCGGACGACGTGCCGTGGCCGGTGACCGGCGACGGGCGGCCGCTGTACCACCTCGCCACCGTCGACTGCGCAGCGGTGGGCCTGCCGGCGCGGGGTCGGATGGTGTTCTTCGTCGACGAGGCGCTGTTCGACGACGACCCGGATGACGCTGACGACGCTGACGACGACGGGCCGCCCGCGGCCGAGGCGGCCCGGCTCGTGCACGTGCCGGCCGGGACGCCCGTCCGCCCCCGCGCCACCCCGGCGCGGGGCAACGCCTACGAGCGGACCCGGCTCGGCGCCCGGCCCGGCAGCACCGCCCCGGCCGCCGACCATCCCCTCGTCCGCCGCGAGTTCGGCGACGCGGCGACCGCCCCCGGCCACCCCCTGCACGCCCTCGCGTTCGCCAGAGCCCTCGCGTCAGCAGGAGGTGAGGCCGAGCACCGCGTCGGCGGCCACCCGAGCCCGCTGCGCCGGTCGGTGGCGTACGACGTCGGCGGCGACCCCCTCGCCTGGCAGCAGCTGGCCCAGTTCGACCGGAGCGACCCCGGCATCGCCTGGCACGGCGACGACGGCGTGCTCCTGCACTGGCTCATCCGCGCCGACGACCTGGCCGCCGCCCGCTTCGACCGGGCGGTCCTGACGCTGCGCCGCCCGTACCGGAGCGTCGGGTGAGCGCCCGCTCGCGCGCGGTCCAGGCGCTGCGGGACCATGCTCCCGACCTGGCCGGCCGGCCGGTCACCGACCTGGGCAGCGGCCTGGACAACACCGCCTTCCTCGCCGGTGACCTGGTCCTGCGCGTCACCGACCACGACACGGTGGCCCGGGAGGCCGCCCTCCTCGACCTCATCGCGCCGCACGTCTCCCTGCCGGTCCCGGCGGTGCGCTTCGCCGACCCGGGCCGCGGCGTCCTGGCCTATCCGCTGCTGCCGGGCCGGCCGCTGCTCGGGCGGCCCGCACCGGACGGGCTGGCCCGGCAGCTGGGGCGGTTCCTGGGCGAGCTGCACGCCGTCGAGACGGCCGCGGTGCCGGTGGACGGCGCCGACCCCCGCGAGTGGCTGGCGGACCTCGACGGGCCGGCCGACCTGCTCGCAGTACTGCTGAGAACAGTCCCCGAACCGGCCCGGCGGCTGGTGCTCGCGCATGCCGACCTCGGTGCGGAGCACCTGCTGGAGCACGCCGGGGCGGTCACGGGCGTCATCGACTGGACCGACGCCGCCGTCACCGACCCGGCGCTGGACTTCGCGCGGCTCTACCGCGACTTCGGGCCGGGGTTCCTCGCGGAGGTGCTCGGCGCGTACGGCGGCGAACCGCCCGCGCCCGAGCGGATCACGTTCTTCGCCCGCTGCGCGGCCCTGGAGGACCTCGCCTACGGCGGCGAGCACGCGCGGGCCGCCGGACGCAGCCTCGCCTGGCTGTTCCCGCCGTGACAGCCGTCGATACCTGAGGGGGTGGCCGGGAGCGTCCTGAGCAGCACCGGGCTGGCCAGGATGAGCAGGCCCGCGACCCCGATCGCCGCGCGCGGGCCGACGCCGGCGGCGAGCAGCCCGAACAGCGCGCTGAGCACGGCGATCGCGGCGCTGCTGCTGACCGACCACGCCGACAGCGTCCGGGCGACCCGGTCCTGCGGGGTGTGTTCGAGCCGGTAGGCGGCGAGCACCGGGTTGTACAGGCTCATGCTGATGATGATCGCCAGCTCGACGCCGATGACGGTCAGCAGGCCGGCGACGCCGGGCCCCACGAACACCAGCCCGATCAGCCAGACCGCCCGCAGCGTCCCCACCACCCGCAGGATGCGGATGCCGCCGTACCGCGCGACGAGCCGCGGGGCGAGGCGTGACCCGACCAGCCCGCCGAGGCAGGGCGCGGCGAACGCGAGCCCGTACTGCCACGGCGGGAAGCCGAGGTCGCGCAGCATGAGCACGGCCAGCAGCGGTTCGGTCGCCATGATGAGCCCGGCGACGACGAGCTGGTTGAGGTACAGCGCCCGCAGCCCGGGATGGGTGAGCAGGTGCCGCCAGCCGCCGGGTCCCCGCCCGGTGCGCCGCGGGCGCTCCTCCACACCGCCGATCGCCGCGATGCCCAGCGCCGACAGCAGGTAGCTGAGCGCGTCGGCGACCACGGTGACGACCGGCCCGAACAGCCCGATCGCCGCCCCGCCGAGCGGCGGCCCGACCGCGATCGAGCTCCACGTCGTCGCCTCGAACCGGGAGCCGGCGGCGACCAGCTGCTCCCGGGGGACGATCGCCTTGAGGAACGCGCCGCTCGCCGCAGTGAACGCGATCTTCGCGGCGGCGACCACGGCGGTGACGGCGAGCAGCTGGGCGAAGCTCAGCCGGCCGAGCGCGTACGCGACCGGGATCGACAGCAGCGCCGCGCACCGCACCAGCTCCATCGCGATCATCACGGGCCGCTTGCGGCGGAACTCCACCCACGGCCCGAGCGGCACCGCGAGCAGCGCGCCGACCGCCGGCCCGACCGCGGACAGCGCCGACACCTGCGCCGGCCCCGCGTCGAGCACGAGCACGGCGATGAGCGGCAGCGCGCCGAACGCCAGCCCCGATCCGTACGCGCTGACCGCGTACGCCCCCCACAACCACCCGAACCGCCGATCCACGGCAGCGATCCCACCAGGGGTGGGTCCGGCCGATCAAACAACGCCCGGACCGGCGAGCCACAACCGGCGGTTGTCGATTCGAGCTCGCGATCACCGCTGCGCGCCGAGACGAGGCGCCGCATGGAGTCGTACCCGACCCTGCACGCGACGGGCCACCTGGACGAGACCCGCTGGCCCGACGACGACCTGTTCGACCACGGCCTGACCGCCGTCCTGGCCACCGTCGGCTGAGCACCACGGCCGCGGCGCCGCCGACGCGTTTCCGCGTACAGTGCGCGTCGTGGGGGTCGATTGGGTGCCGGCGCGGCCGCGGGCCGGTGCGGACCTCGGCGAGGTCGCCGGGCTGATCGACGGCCAGGCGCGGTTCGTGCGGCGGCTGATGTTCGGCGCCGGCGACCCCGGGCCCGCGCCCGGCGACGGGCTGCTCGACCGGCTCGACGTTCCCGTCGTGGACGGGTACTGGCCGAGCTTCCGGGTCGGTGCCGTCGTCCGCGACCCGGTGCTCCCGCCCGAGTGGCGGTCCGCGGCCTGCTCGACGATGCTGCCCGCGGACGCCCGCCGGGCGGTGGCGCGGTGGCGGTGGTGGCACGGGGAGGCCGGCGCCGGGCGGATGCGGCACTACCTGGCCCGGCTGAGCGCCCACGAGACGGCGCAGGAGGTGGCAGCGGCTCAGGGGGTACTGCTGGAGCTCGTGCAGCAGGCGAAGACCCGGACGAACGCGTGGACCCGCCGGGACCGCTTCGAGCAGGCCTGCGCCCGGGCCCTGGCGCTGCCGGCCGCGCCGCTGCCGCCGCCGCCCGGCCCGCCCCCGGCGTCCGGCGCCGACGACGCGCCCGTAGCGGGGCAGGCTTCGTGGACGCAGGCCGGCGCCGCGCACCTCGCGCTGCTGCGGGAGGCGGTCCGCGAGTTCAACCGGGCCGTCCCGGCGGGCTTCAAGACGCACGCTCCCCGGCCGGCGCCGGCGGACGACCGGCGGGTGGAGCAGTTCTTCGCGTGGGTCACGTCGTGGCTCGACGAGGGCTACGGCCTCTACGTCTGGTGCTGACGGCGGCCCCAGGCCGACACCATCGGGGACGTGGTCACGTCCAGGGTGCCCGTCGCCAGGTTGGCCAGGTGCTCGTCGATCTCCTCCGTCGTGGCCAGGCCGGCCGCCAGGAGGCGGTCGCGGATCTGGCGGACCGTGGCCTCCTCCAGGCGGACGCAGGCCGGGCCGGTGACCGGGAACGACGCGTCGGCCTCGACGTCGGTCAGGCCGGCCTCGCGGAGCAGGCGGGGGAGCGTGCGGCCGTACGCCAGGTCGACCCCGCGCTGCGCCATCAGCGCGCGGAAGGCGTGCTTCACCTTGTTCGCCAGGCGCTGGGCCGGGCCGTACTCGTCCGGGCAGGCGAGCGGCTGCAGCGCCGGGTCGGCCTCCTCCAGCAGCAGCCAGCCGCCGGGGCGCAGCGCCGACACCATCGCGGCGAGGGCCTCGGCGCGCCGCGGGACGTGCACCAGGACCAGTCGCGCGTGCACCAGGTCGAAGCCGGTCGACGGCGGGGGTTCGGCGCCCACGTCGTGGCGGCGCACCGTGTACCCGGCGCCGTCCGGCATCCACGACACGTCGATGTCGGTGGCGAGCACCTCGCCCGCCGGACCGACCCGGCCGGCGAGCCACGACGGCACGCTGGGCCCGCCCGCGCCGACCTCCCAGCAGCGCCACCCGGGCGCGATGCCGAGCGCCTCGATGTGCCGGAACGTGGACGCGTTGAACAGCGCCGCCAGGGCGTCGAAGCGCCGGCCCGCCTCGGCCTGCCGGTTGTCGAGCAGGTACCCGCCGTCGTCCGTCACGCCCCGCATCATCTCAGGTGGACCGCGGCGCCGACGGCCATCCAGCCGTCGCGGTGCCGGTGACGACGACCTCGCGGCCGCCCGGGAAGCCCGGGGCGGCCGCGCTGCCGGGTGCGTCGTGCACCGGCGTGCCGTCAGAGTTGCCGGTAGTAGAACGTCACCGGGAACGGCGTGCAGCCCAGGCGCTTGTACAGCGCCCGCGCCGGGGCGTGGAAGGCGTCGGCGCCGGTGCCGATCTCCACGACCTCGGCGCCGCGGGAGCGCATGTCCGCGAACGCGTGCTCGCACAGGACCGTGCCCGTGCCGTGGCGGCGGTGCCCGGCGGCGACCGCGAGGTGCGAGACCGAGCCGTTGCGGCGGGCCGGGTCGACGCTCCACGCGACGTACCCGGCGAGCGCCCCGTCGACCTCGGCGAGCGCCACGTACTTGTGCTGCTCCGGCTCGTGCAGCTGGGCGACCTGCGTGCGGTAGTCGCCGCGCCAGTCGCCGTGCTGGTTGGCGAAGACGACGTCGCCCACGGCCGGCCGGAAGGAGTGCTCGTAGAAGGGCCCGAACGTGTCGATGGTGAGGTCGACGAGCCGGGTCAGGTCATGCGGAAGGAAGGAACGAACCAACATGGAATGGTGCCTTTCGGGCTGAGGGAAGGATGACCGTTCCCACTCGCGGCCCGTGATGGCGGCGAGTGGCCCTCAGCGACGGCTACGGCCGGCGGCGAAGCATTCCATGCCGCACAGTCTAGCGGCCCGAGCCGCCCCGAGCCTCCGATTTACTCCCCGCCGTGATGCGTGCAACCCCGGAGCCGGGGTGCGCCGGTCGTATCGGGTGAGAGAGCAGGACACCGGACGTGGGAGGCGCCTTGGCCGAGCTTGATGATGAGTTCCACGCGTTCGTTGCCGGTCGGCTCGACCGGTGGCGGCGCGGGGCGTACCTGATGTGCGGGGACTGGCACCTCGCCGACGATCTCGTGTCCGAGGCCGTCATCCGGCTGCACCGGCACTGGGGGAAGGTGCGGCTGGCCGGGAACGCCGACGCCTACGCCCAGAAGGTGCTCGCGCGGTGCTGGCTCAACGAACGCCGGCGTGGGTGGCGGCGGCGGGAGCGGGTCGATGCCGATCCGCCCTCCCCGGAGTACCGGATGGAGGACCGGATCGTCGACCGGCTGCCCCTCGCCGACCTGCTGCGCTCGCTCGGGCCGCGGCAGCGGGCCGTGCTCATCCTGCGGTTCTACCTCGACCACTCCGTCGAGGAGACCGCCGACATCCTCGGCGTCGCGCCCGGCACCGTCAAGAGCCAGGCCGCCCGGGCCCTGGAGCAGCTGCGGGCCGCGCGGGTGACGCCGTGAACGACGATCTCGAAGGGGAACCCATGCACCAGCTGTTCGACGACCTCATCGGTACACCTCCGGAGACCGCCATCGACACGCGCGCCCTGGTCCGCCGGGACCGGCGCGTGCGGGCCACCCGGCGCGCGGCACTCACGCTGACCGCGGTCGCGGCCGCCGGCATCGCCGTCGCGGTCTTCACGAGCGCCACCACGCCGGCCGGGGCGCCGCCGGGAGCGGTGGCGTCGCCGACGCGGGACGACCGGTTCGAGCTGCGCGCGGCCACCCGGGCGGAGGCTGAGGTGAGCGCCGGGCAGCTCGCCGCGGCG
Source organism: Dactylosporangium sp. NPDC005572 (assembly GCF_040605515.1). Lineage (NCBI taxonomy): Bacteria > Bacillati > Actinomycetota > Actinomycetes > Micromonosporales > Micromonosporaceae > Dactylosporangium > Dactylosporangium sp. NPDC005572. Next base: position 6,728 of record NZ_JBEXCY010000345.1, read on the forward strand.
CTCGACGACGCCGTGCGGGCCGCCGTCCCCGCCGCGACCTGGGACCCCGGGCCCGGCATCCGGATCACGGTCATCGACTACGTGTCCCCGCCCGGCTGGCACGGCAGCGGCACCCTGCGGGTCGCGGGCACGACCGGCGCGCTCACCGTCATGGCCCACACGTGGACCGCGCCGGGGCTGTCGTGCGCGACCCTGTCGACGCCCCAGCCGCCGAAGGGCCGCGAGCCGACCAAGCCCGCGACGCCGCGGCAGTGCGCCGACGTGCAGACGCCATCGGGTGTACCGGCGGTGCTGCTGACCGGCGGCCCCGGCCCCACGCAGGGGTTCGAGCTGCGCGTCGCGCTGCCCGCCGACCGGGTGATGACGCTGATCGTGACCGGGCCCGACGACGGCGGCCCGCCGGTCCTCACCACCGCCCAGGCGCTGCTCGTCGCCGAGCACGCGGTCGGCCGGATCCGCTAGACGCCGCCATCCAGCGCGGCACGGTGACCGCGCCGGGCCCACTCCTCGGCCAGGAGCAGGTAGGAGCGCACCCGGTCCGCGT
>NZ_JBEXCY010000346.1:0-7252 GCF_040605515.1 Dactylosporangium sp. NPDC005572
ACTGCTACCTGCCCCAAGCGAACCTCATCGCCGACGCGGCGAAGATCCTCGACGTTCCCGCCGCGCTCGTCGGTACCTGCCTGGACACCCTCGCCACCGACGAGGGCGTGGTCCGCGAGACGCTGCCCGGGCCGGACGGGCCGGTGACCGCGGTGTACCTGGTGCCGTTCCACCGGGCCGAGACCGCACTCGCCGGCTCCCTGAACCGGCTCCTGCACGAGCCGGCCGACCGGATGCCGCACTTCGCCGACGTCGACTGGCCCACAGCATTGACCTGGCTCCACGCCCGCACCGGTGCGACCCTGGCACCGGAGCAGGAACAGGCGGTACGGCTCGCGCTGACGTCGAAGGTTGCCGTGCTCACCGGCGGTCCCGGCTGCGGCAAAAGCTTCACCGTCCGCTCCATCGTCACCCTCGCCGCCGCCAAGAAAGCCAAGGTCACCCTGGCCGCGCCGACCGGCCGGGCGGCGAAACGCCTCGCCGAACTCACCGGGCACCCCGCCGCGACCGTGCACCGGCTCCTGCAACTCCGCCCGGGCGGCGACCCGTCCTTCGACCGGGACAACCCCCTCGACGTCGACCTCCTCGTCATCGACGAAGCATCCATGCTCGACCTGATCCTGGCCAACAAACTCATCAAGGCCGTCCCGCCCGGCGCCCACATCCTCCTCGTCGGCGACGTCGACCAACTGCCGTCCGTCGGCGCCGGCGAAGTCCTCCGCGACGTCCTCGCCGCCGACAACATTCCGCAGGTGCGGCTGACCCAGGTGTTCCGCCAGGCGGCCAAGTCCGGGGTGGTGGTCAACGCCCACCGCATCAACGCCGGGAAACCACCCCAACTGCAGGGCATGACCGACTTCTTTCTCTTCCCCTGCGACGACACCGACGCCGCAGCGGCGTTGACCGTCGACGTCGCCTGCACCCGCATCCCGGCCAAGTTCGGCCTCGACCCGCGCCGCGACATCCAGGTCCTCGCCCCGATGCACCGCGGCCCCGCCGGCGCCGGCACCCTCAACACCCTGCTGCAACAGCGGCTCACCCCAGGCCGGGACGGGCTGCCGGAACGACGCTCCGGCGGGCGGGTGTTCCGCATCGGCGACAAGGTCACCCAGATCCGCAACAACTACGACAAAGGCCAAGCCGGAGTGTTCAACGGCACCCTCGGCGTCATCACCGCCCTATCCACCGACGAGCAGACCCTCACGGTACGCACCGACGAGGACGAGTCCATCGACTACGACTTCGACGAACTCGACGAACTCGCCCACGCCTACGCCATGACCATCCACCGCTCCCAAGGCTCCGAATACCCCGCCGTCGTCATCCCGCTGACGACCAGCGCGTGGATGATGCTGCAACGCAACCTGCTCTACACCGCCGTCACCCGCGCCAAACAACTCGTCGTCCTCGTCGGCTCCCGCCGCGCGCTCGCCGCCGCCGTCCGCACCGTCGGCGCCGGCCGACGCCACACCGCCCTCACCCACCGCCTCACCACCTGACCAGCCAACATGATCGCCGGAGTTGAGGTCCTCGAGTGGTACCAAGGCTACGGGTTGAGCACCTCGGGTGCGCAACATCAAGAGGCGCCTGACCTGTGGAAACGTAGACCAACCGCTTCCCTTCGTTCGTCCTCTGTGGACCTGTTGTGTTCCGCTATTTCGGAAGGGCCCAGGCCGGTCCGCGCCGTGCTGGAACACGTCCGCAGATCTCGATCTTGGCTCGTGTCGCGCGGGCCGGGTCCGGCGCGCGCAGGGCTAGGCAGCTTCCGACCTCGGGCGGATTCGGTACTGCCTCGGCGTGTCGTTCGACGATTCCCGGCGTGTCCGACACGTGTTCGATTTCAGGTCGTGTCGGTGCTGTCGGCGCGGTCGCGGGTGTCCTACGGTGCGTGTCGTCGCTGGCCTGTCAGACGGCTGGCCTCTCGAACGGGGGTGGACCATGTCGGGGACGTCGTTGCCGGTGCCTGTGCCGCGCGATCGGCGGATGGTCGGGCACACGGTGAGTTTCAGGATCGGCGGTACCGCCGGCATGATGACCACGGGGTATACGGCCGATGGTGTGCTGCGACGGGTGGACCTGCGGGCTGGGGTACACGGATCGACGCTGGCCGGGCTGGCTGATGCACTTGCCACCGTGATCACGCTGGGCCTGCAGCACGGGGCACCGCCCGCCGCATACGCCGGCGTTCTGCGCCGCCTCGAACTTGATCCGCCCGCTGGCAACGCCGAAGCGCCGGGCCACCCGCTCGTCGAAGTCCTGGCCGTCGGCATGACCGACTGAATATGAACGCTCCACCGGTCGCTGCGCGTGTCGGCGCCACTTCATACTGCCGGGATCTGCTCGGCCCTTCGACCCGCGGGCCAAATTTGCCCCCGCAGGGCGGCGCGGCACGCGCTGGCGTACCGCAGCCGCCGGCTGCGTTCCGGCTGCCACCAGCCGCCCCCAGCGTCACTACGGACGGTCAACGCCACGATCGTTCGGTCGGCGTCGTCGTCGTCCCAACGGGTCGCCGAACAACGAGGCGCCACGCGACAACGTGCTGGCGCGGTCTGGGTTGGTTACGACAGCTCGATGAAGTGCCGTGCGGGAAGCGGGCCGCCCCGGAATTCGTGCTGAGGCGGCCGGCCCGCATCGCGTCACGAACCGGCGGGCCGTAGGCGGTGGCGTAGTACGGCACGGCGCTGACGACAACCGGCGGCTTCGCCGAACGGCTCACCGCCGAACTCGCCTCGTACCCGCCGACGCGCGAACTGCACCGACTGCAGGAACGTTGTTGACGGGTCGTACGGTCAAAAAATGGCCACCGGTCTTCCCCGCCCCGACCCCTCGCCTGATCAACCCCATGAATCGGTACGCCGCACGGCCCCTGAGCACGCCAGCGCAGCGGCGGACGCCCCGCTCACGCGTCGAAGCGGCGCAGACGATAGCCAGCCAACCGGTGGCGTCGAGTTCACACGACAGCGACCGGCCAGGCAGGTACGCAATTCCGCAGACTCGATTGCAGCACGACGGGCCAGCGGCGAGGTGTCGGGCAACCCGCCCGAACACCATGCAGGACGCCAACCGACCGCTCTCAACCTGCCGCAGGAGCCAGACCATCCGACTGAGAACGTGGTGGACGCTGTGCAACCACCCCGCCCCGTACGGCGGTTCTTCGAAGACCTCGGCGCGTCCTCGGTTCAGGCGGTCGTCTGGCACACCACCGCGATCGCTGCCGAGGCACTTGCCCCAGGTATGGGCTACCGCGCCGTGCAGTTCACACGCTTCTCTGCCGGAGTGATGGACGCGCTGGCCGACTTGAATTCGGGCCGCGGCTTCACCGTCCCCGTCCCACTTGTTCAGCTCCCGCTGTCGGGGCTACACCCCGACTACACGTTGAACATTCGGTTCCGGCTGTTCGAAGAAGATCCGCCGCCGTTCCCGTTGTTCGGGCCGGAGGTGGGTTGGGACCTCGCCGACATCCCGTTGCCGGAGCCGCTGCAGGTCGACGGGGTCGAGCGGGACCAGACGCGCGTCGTCGCGGTCAGCGACGCGGCGACGGCCCCATCCACCGCCGGCGTCTACAACACGCAAGCGCTGGTTCGATTCGCCGCCGAACGCGCCGTGGCCACGGGTGTCATCGAGCATGTGAGTTGGGCACCGCTCGTGGTGGTGTATCTGCGGCCGTACATGCGAGCCGGGATGCTGGTTGTCCGGCCGCCGGCGGGACAAGCGTACGCACCGCTGTGGTTCCAGCCAGCAGCGTCAGACGATGACGACGACGTTCACTGATCGGCCCTCGGGCTGTTTGCCGGGTCTACCGCGGGATGTGGCGTACAACCAGCCGCCATGATCTGTCATCGGTGTATACCCAACGGTTGGGTCTCCGGTACGGGACGGTGGAGCGGCGTTCGCGGTTGGCGGGTGGCCGTCGGTTACGCTGACCCGACAAATCGGCAGTCATGGAGTGTGTTCGGGATGGCTTTGTCAGAGCTCGCCGCGGTTGAGGCGGCGTACCAGGTGCTGCACCCGCTGGACACCGCCGGCCGGCGGCGGGCATTGCAATGGTTGTCCGACGCGTTGAGTGCCGAAGGACCACTGCCAGAATCCGCACCCGCCACTGCCACAGCGGCGGAGCCGGCAGGCCAGGACCGTAGGCCGCAACGCCCACCCGCCACCAGGACGGCGTCGACCCGCGCCCCGCGACAACCCGCCGGCACCGAGACCACAACGACGCAGACCCCGGCGGGCCGTCCACGGCGGGCACGAGCGGCCAGACAAGCCGCCGCGCCGATGGAGAGCCGGGAGCGGGTGTACCGGCGGATGCCACCGGCCGATGAGGTCATGGCCGCCTATGCGCAGGTCGGCAGCATCAGTGGACTCGCCGATCACTTCAACGTGCCCCAGTACACCGTCCAGGGCTGGGCCCGGCAACTCCGCAAGCAGGGCCACGCCATCGGCCGAGCCACCTAAACCACGTCAGCAGAACCACGTCAACGGACCCATCTGCAGGAGCAGGTGGGCCTCCGACACTCATAGATACGTTGAGCGTTGGCAAGATCGAGGCAGGCTTTGAATAGTCCAGGCGGACCACGACGGGCACGACCGTGGCGTCCTGACTCAGGCAACGACACTTCCCGGCCAAGTACCGAACTCGGCGGCAAGGCGCGAAGCAGTAGGGCCAGCCCTGCATTTCGCCGTTCGGAAGACGTGCTTGAGCCGCTGCGGCTGGCTTCAGAAGGCGCCGGCAAGCTCATGAACGCCGACGCCTGGCACGACGGCAGGCAAGGCGGCTCGAACCTGCCGTCGTGTCAGGGCTTCCCGCAACAGTTACAGGATTCACGCGCCGCCTCGGTGACGTCGGACTCTGCAACCCCAACGAAGAGCGAGCGCACTCTCCGTCCCGTCCTGATCCTGGTGTGTCGAGCTCTGGACGTACGTCGAGCTCTGGACGTACCTCGCCCGCGACGAGCGACAACCTCCGTTCCTGGCATCTCCCGCTGCTGCCGGTGCCGCACCGATCGCCGCGGGCCAGCCCGGTACCGCATCGAACTCGACAGCAACCACGACGGGGTCGCCTGCGACAAGCGCGACAAGAGGAGGTAGTCCACGGTGCTATTCAGCGCTGCAAAGTCCATGCGCCGGCACCGGATGCGGGTCAACGTCCGCGGCCAGGTCACGTTCCGCACTGCCGACCCGTACAGCCGCAGCGTCCAACCGTCGACAACGCACCATCACCCAACAACCGAAGATCGATCGTCGTAGCGAACCTGACCGCGAGGTGCAGGGCCGTCGCAGTCCTGCCGCCCGGCGCGGCACTCGAGCTGTTCCGGGATCTTGGGGCGATCAACGACCCCGGGCCGGCTGGAGTCGATCGAGCCCGCCCGGCTCGCCGACCGCTTGGACGACTGGTGGGCGCGGGTCTGGTACACCCTGGTGGGTTTCCGAGGCGCGCCGGGCACGCCAGGCCGCTGCGAGGCGTCGCCCTTGTCGGGACAGTCGGGAGCCGCTGTGCCCGCCGCACGTGCCGGGCGTGCGGAAGCCAGAGCAATCGCTGTGAAGGACCCTGATGGCCCGAGAACTCGGCCGTCCCGATCAGGCCAGTCTGCGGGTTGCGATTCCTTCCCGGGATGGCGATCATGTATCTCACATTCATCATGTTTGGACCCGAACGATACGGCGGATGAGAACTGGGCCGCGGCCCGTCTGTTCGCTACTGGACGACGGGCAGGCGGATGTGGTCGTGGATTTGGTCATGCTGCAACCCGGGAGAGGGGCCAGACTGTGGCGAGGCGTGTGATCCAGCAGGTCATCGACGACATCGACGGCGGGCCGGCGGACGAGAGCCTGGCGTTCGGGGTGGACGGTGTGCTGTACACGATCGATCTCAGCGCGGGCAACGCCCAACAGTTGCGCGACGCACTGGCCCCATTCGTCGCCGCAGCGACCAAGATCGGCCGAAGAGTCCCCACAGCAGCAGGCGGTGGCCGCATCTCCGCACGGAGAATGGTGATTGCCGGGCCGGTGCGCCGCGACCGCGCCCACAATCAGGCGATCCGCGAGTGGGCGCAGCAGCAAGGGATCGAGGTCTCCGATCGGGGCCGGCTCCCGCAGGACTTGATCGATCGCTACCGCACCGCCCAACGCGAGTAGCGTCGCCCGCACTGCCTCCGCTACGAGTCCTGCTGCGTTACGTGGTTGAGGCCGGATCCGACGTACCTTCCAACGCTCGGACCGGACTGCACCCGCGCGAGCGGGCCCGAACACCTAAGCTAAGTCGGCGGCTCCGAAATCGGATGACGTCGCTACTCCCGCGGCGTGCTGCACCATAAGCCCACCACCGGCCTACTTATGGTGTGAGCCTGGGCCGCACTCACCTGCGGCCGGACTGCAGTGGCCGCCGCGCACCTGGGCCGCAGCACGGATCCCGCGCGCTGTCTGTGATGGCCATTGCCGCCCGGACGAGCCCGGCGGTACGGATGTGCGTGGCGCCGGACCGCTGGCGGTATTCCTCGGCGGGCGTGGAGGTGGGGATCAGATCCACCGGCGTTCGTCGCTATCTCCCAGCGACTGAACCAGGCCTGGCTCAGCGGAATCCGAGATTCGATGATCGTATGGCGGGTACATTTTGTCGAAGAGTTTCAGCCGGTCGCTGAACGCCCGCATGACCCGGTGCCGGGCCGCGTCGGACCGTGACGCGGACTCCCGCAGCTTCCGGGCCCGCCGCAGCAGCCGCACGTCGTCCGGGCTCCTCTTGGTGGCCAGCTCCAGCTTGTCGACGAGGTACGACGGCAGGAACCGGCTCAGGTCGATGCTGGCGATCGGGCCGGGGACACCGAGCAGCGGCAGGGTGAACGGCAGCACGCGGTTCACGGCCCAGACCGCGGTCCACAGCAGGCGGCTGCGGGCCAGGCGCAGCTGCCGGTCGATGGCGATGCTGCCCTGGCCGGCGTAGACCTGGTCCAGCCGGTCGGGCAGCAGCCCGACGAACGGGACCTCGACGTTGACCGGGTCCGCCGCGTGTACGCGGTAGGTCTGGTCGCCGCCGCGCCGGGTCGAGCCGGCCCCGCCGACGACGGACACCGGGATGACCCGCATGCCCTGCTCGCCGTAGGCGAAGCCGGCCCGGTACGTGCGGCGGCGGCCGATCGCCCGGACGGCCGGGTACCCGTTCAGCTCCGTCATGAGCCTGGCCCGGCTCCACACCCCGCCCCGCGGGTGCGCCTGGCCCTCCAGCTCGTCCCACTTGGTGACGACGATCTGCGCCGGGCAC
>NZ_JBEXCY010000347.1:0-7226 GCF_040605515.1 Dactylosporangium sp. NPDC005572
GCGGTACCGGTCGTGCAGCGCGGTCGTCTCGGTGTGCCACGAGAAGACCGCCCGGGGCTCCACGAGACCTGAACCAGGGCACGGCAAAAGGCCCCGCGAGCCACTCGCGGGGCCTCGTCGCGCTCGGCGGGATCAGCCGCGGACGACCTTGCCGGCCTTCAGGCAGGAGGTGCAGACCTGCACCTTCCGCGTGGTGCCGCCACCGGCCGGGGTGCGCACCGTCTGAATGTTCGGGTTCCAACGGCGGTTGGTCCGCCGGTGCGAGTGGGACACGTTGTGGCCGAAGCCCGGTCCCTTGCCGCAGACGTCGCACACGCTAGCCACGGGGATCTCCTGGGATTTGATTGCGTCTCGGGTCGGAACCCTCGCCGCGCCGCGGAGCGGATTCCAAGTGCTATCGGCCGGACACCCGGCAGACAACCTCGCAAGGTTACCTGATGACGGCCCGCCACACCCAATCGGCCCGGTCGGGGCGGCTTCGGTGGGAACTGTCGGTGGTCGCCGTTAGGCTCTGGCGCGTGCCCGACAGTGTGGACGCCGCTGCCGTCCGCCGGTGGTGTGCCACCGGCCTCGGTGCCCTGCGCCGGCACGAGGCCGAGATCAACGCACTCAATGTCTATCCGGTGCCCGACGGCGACACCGGCACCAACATGATGCTGACCCTGGCCGCGGCGGTCGAGGCCGCCGACGCGGCGGGGGACCTCGCCGGGGACGAGCCGCTCGGAGCGGTGCTGCGGCGGGTGGCCCGCGGCGCGCTCCTCGGCGCCCGGGGCAATTCGGGCATCATCCTGGCGCAGGTCTTCAAGGGGCTGGCCGAGTCGCTCGACGGCGTCGCGCCGGTCGACGGCGCCGCGCTGGCGCGGGCGCTGGACCACGCGGCCAGGAAGGCCTACGAGGCGGTGGCCGCCCCGGTCGAGGGCACCGTCCTGACCGTGGGGGTCGCGGCTGCCCGGGCCGCGCTGACCGCCGCCGAGAGCGTCTACGGGGCCGAGCGACCGGACGGAAGGGTCGGCGGCGGGGTCCGGGCCGTCGCCCGGGCCGCCGCGCACGGGGCCCGCATCGCGCTCGCGCGCACGCCCGAGCAGCTGCCGGCGCTCGCCCGGGCGGGTGTGGTCGACGCGGGCGGGCGCGGGTTCGTCGTGCTGCTCGACGCGCTGGTCGAGACCGTCACCGGGGAGCGCATGCCGGACGACGAGTTCGCCCCGGCCCGCGGGGTCCGCGGCGCCAGCGGCGAGATGGAGCGCGAGGCGGGGTCCGACGAGTTCGCCTACGAGGTGCAGTATCTGCTGGAGGCGCCGGCCGAGGCGGTGCGCGAGCTGAAACACCGGCTCATGCCGCTCGGAGACTCGCTCGTGGTCGTCGGCGACGACCGCACCTGGCACGTCCACGTCCACGTCAACGACATCGGGGCGGCCATCGAGGCCGGCGTCGAGGCGGGGCGGCCCAGCCGGATCGCGGTGACGCGCTTCGCCGACCAGGTGCGGGTGCGCCAGCAGGAGCTCGTGCAGGGGCCGCGCGGGGTCGTCGTGGTGTGCAGCGGGGCCGGGCTGGGGGAGCTGATGGCCGGCGAGGGGGCGACCGTCGTCGGCGGCACGCCGTCGACCGGGGAGCTGCTCGTCGCGATCCGGCGCGCCGGCACGGAGCGTGTGGTCGTGCTGCCCAACGACCCCAACGTGCTGGCGGTGGCGACGGCCGCGGCCGCGGAGGCGCGGGCCGAAGGGATCCGGGCCGGGGTCGTGCCGACCCGCTCGCCGGTCCAGGCGCTCGCCGCCCTGGCGGTACGAGATCCGCAGCGGCGGTTCGAGGACGATGTCATCGCCATGGCCGAGGCTGCGGCCCGGTGCCGGTCGGCCGAGCTGACCGTGGCCAGCCGCGAGGCGCTCACCGTCGCCGGGCGATGCCAGCCGGGCGACGTGCTGGCCATCGTCGACGGCGAGGTCAACCTCATCGGCGACGATCTGCCGGGCACCGGGCAGCGGCTGCTCGACCGGATGCTGTCGGGCGGCGGCGAGCTGGTCACGCTCATCGCCGGGCAGGACGCGCCCGACGGGCTGGCCGACGCGCTGCGCGAGCACGTCGCCGCGGCGTGGCCGTTCGTCGAGGTGCAGTGCTACGAGGGCGGCCAGCCGCACTACCCGCTGCTGGTGGGAGTGGAGTGAACCGTTGACCGAGATCGACCTGTCCACGCCGTTGCAGAAGGTAGTCGGGGGCGCCGGCGCCAAGCTGCTCGGCGAGAGCCTCGGCCTGCACACGGTCGGCGACCTCGTCTACCACTTCCCCCGCCGCTACGAGGAGCGCGGCGAGCACACCGACATCCGGTCGCTGGAGATCGACACCGACGTGACCGTGTTCGGCCAGGTCAAGCGGGTCAACGCGCGGCAGTTCACGCAGCAGCGCGGCGCCACCCGGGGCAAGCGCGGCTCGCTGGTCGAGGCGGTGATCGGCGACGACAGCGGCGGTGAGATCAGCGTCACGTTCTTCAACCAGCCCTGGCGGGAGAACCAGCTGCGGCCGGGCCGGTGGGGGCTGTTCTCCGGCAAGGTCGGCCGGTTCAACCAGAAGCTCCAGCTCAACCAGCCCGACTACGTGCTGCTCGACGCCGGCGAGGGCGAGGAGGCGGTCGAGGAGTTCGCCGGGGCGATCATCCCGGTGTATCCGGCCTCGGCCAAGGTCCCGACCTGGCGGATCGCCGCCGCCGTGCGGACCGTGCTCGACGTGCTGCCGCCGACGCCCGACCCGGTCCCGGCGACGATCCGGGCCCAGCGCAACCTGTCGGCGCTCGACAAGGCCCTGCGCGAGATCCACCGGCCCGAGTCGCAGCCGTCGCTGGCCACGGCGAAGCGGCGGCTGAAGTGGGACGAGGCGTTCGCCCTCCAGCTGACCCTGGTCCAGCGCAAGAAGCGGGCCGAGGACTGGCCGGCCGAGCCCCGGCCGCGCCGGGCCGACGGGCTGCTGGCGGCGTTCGACGCGGGCCTGCCGTATGAGCTGACCAGGGGCCAGCGCGACGTGGGCGACGAGATCGCCGCCGACCTGTCCCGGGCCCACCCCATGCACCGCCTGCTCCAGGGCGAGGTCGGCTCCGGCAAGACCCTCTGCGCGCTGCGCGCGATGCTCCAGGTCGTCGACGCCGGCGGCCAGGCCGCGATGCTCGCCCCGACCGAGGTGCTGGCCGCCCAGCACCACCGCAACGTGGCCGACCTGCTCGGCGCCATGGCCCGGGCCGGCGAGCTCGACGCGGCGGACCAGGCCACCCGGGTCGCGCTGCTCACCGGCTCGCTGGGCGCGGCCGCCCGCCGCAAGGTGCACGAGGAGCTGCGCAGCGGCGCCGCCGGGATCGTGGTCGGCACCCACGCCCTGCTCTACGAGGGGGTCGACTTCGCCGACCTCGGGCTGATCGTGGTCGACGAGCAGCACCGCTTCGGCGTCGAGCAGCGCGACGCCCTGCGGGCCAAGGCCGACCAGCCGCCCCACGTCCTGGTGATGACCGCCACACCGATCCCGCGGACCGTCGCCATGACCGTCTTCGGCGACCTGGAGACGTCGGTGCTGAGCCAGCTGCCCAAGGGTCGCTCACCGATCGCCTCCCACGTGGTGCCCGTCTCCGAGAAGCCGGCCTTCCTCGACCGGGCCTGGCGCCGCCTGCGCGAGGAGGTCGCCAAGGGGCACCAGGCCTACGTGGTGTGCCCGCGCATCGGCGACGCCAAGTCCGAGGGCGAGGACGCGGCCGTGGGCGACGACGGCCGGCGGCCCCCGCTGGCGGTGCTCGACGTGGCGCCCGAGCTGGAGGACGGGCCGCTGCACGGGCTGCGGATCGGCATCCTGCACGGCCGGCTGCCGGCCGACGAGAAGGACGCGGTGATGCGCTCGTTCGCGGCCGGCGACCTCGACGTGCTGGTCGCGACCACGGTCATCGAGGTGGGCGTCGACGTCCCCAACTCGACCATGATGGTGATCATGGATGCGGACCGGTTCGGCGTCTCCCAGCTGCACCAGCTGCGCGGGCGGGTCGGCCGGGGCAGCGCGCCCGGGCTGTGCCTGCTCGTCACCGACGCCGGCGAGGGCACCCCGGCCCGGGCCCGGCTCGACGCCGTGGCCTCGACGACCGACGGGTTCAAGCTGGCCGAGCTCGACCTGGAGCAGCGGCGCGAGGGCGACGTGCTCGGCGCGGCCCAGTCCGGCCACCGCTCCCACCTGCGCCTGCTGTCGCTCCAGCGCGACGCCGACCTGATCGGCGAGGCGCGGGCCCAGGCGATCGAGCTGATCGACGAGGATCCGGAGCTGGAGCGGCACCCCGGCCTTGCCGCCACGATCGCGCGGCTCGTCGACGAGGAGCGCGCCGAGTTCCTGGAGAAGGGCTGATGACGCGCATCGTCGCCGGCACGCTCGGCGGGCGCCGGCTCACCGTGCCGGCCGGCCAGGGCACCCGCCCCACCTCCGACCGGGTGCGCGAGGCCCTGTTCAGCACCCTCGACCACGTCGCCGACCTCGACGGCGCCCGCTTCGCCGACCTCTACGCCGGCTCGGGCGCGGTCGGGCTGGAGGCGTGCTCGCGCGGCGCCGTCCACGTCCTGCTGGCCGAGGCCGACGCCAAGGCGGCCCGGATCGCGCGGTCCAACATCGCGGCACTCGGCGTGGGGGACCGGGTCCGGCTGGTCGCCGACAAGGTCGAGCGGCTGCTGGCCGGCACCCCCGACCAGCCCTACGACGTGGTGTTCCTCGACCCGCCCTACGCGGTGGCCGACGAGCGGGTCCACGAGGTGCTGCGGGCGCTGGTCGAGCGATGGCTCGCCGGCGACGCCGTGGTGGTCGTCGAGCGGTCCAGCCGCGGCGTCCCGATGGCCTGGCCGGAGGGCCTGCGGGAGCACGCCGAGCGGCGGTACGGCGAGACGACGCTGTGGTATGCCCGACGCGACCCGGATGGCTGACGCAAACCTTTAGAGAGCCTTTGGTACGGTCCCCGCTCATGAGGCTTGGGCTGGTGCAATGAGGCGCGCGGTCTGTCCGGGTTCGTTCGACCCGGTCACGAACGGGCACCTTGACATCGTCGGACGGGCATCGAAGATGTTCGACGAGGTTGTCGTCGCGGTGCTGATCAACCAGAGCAAGGCGGGGCTCTTCACCGTCGACGAGCGGCTGGAGATGCTCGCCGAGGTGGTCGCCCCGTATCCGAACGTCCGGGTCGACGCGTTCCAGGGCCTGCTGGTCGAGTTCTGCCACGCCAACGAGATCGGCGCGATCGTCAAGGGCGTGCGGGTGGCCAGCGACTTCGACTACGAGCTGCAGATGGCCCAGATGAACCTGGGGCTCGGCGGCATCGAGACGCTGTTCATGCCGACCAACCCGAAGTTCTCGTTCGTCTCGTCGAGCCTGATCAAAGAGGTCGCCAAGTGGGGCGGCGACATTTCGCCGCATGTACCCGATCTGGTGGCGAATCGCCTGCGTGAACGGTTCGCCTCGGCCGGCCAACCGTCACGAAACTGAGGCTCAAAACCCGAGTGGCGATAAAGCGGCACCGAGGATCGGGCCGCATCATGGTTACGTCGTTCGACGTTGGGACAGGAGTGACCGCAGGTGGATCCGCTCGAGACAATCGACCAGATCATCACGCTGGTTGAGCAGGCCCGGTCGGCACCGATGTCGCGCAGCAACTTCGTGTTCGACCGGGCCGAGATGATCAACCTGCTCGACCAGCTGCGCGCCGACCTGCCGGGGGAACTGCGGCGGGCCACGGCTCTGCTCGACGAGCGGGACAAGATCGTCGACGCCGGGCGGCGCGAGGCCGAGCGGATCATCTCGGAGGCCGAGTCCGAGCACACCCGGCTCGTGTCGATCAACGAGATCGTCGTCTCGGCCGAGCACGAGGCGTCGCGGATGATCAACGAGGCCCGCGCCGAGACCCAGCGGCTGCGCGACGAGGTCGACGACTACGTCGACACGGCGCTGGCCAACTTCGAGCAGTTCCTCACCCGGTCGCTCGCCTCGATCGAGCGCGGGCGGGACAAGATGCACGCGCTGCGGGAGATCGGCTCGTTCACCCCGTCCGGCGAGGATGACCGACCACTGCCGTTCTAGGGCCCGGGGAAAAGCGCGCTAAGGTAGGGGCGATTCGACGGAAGATCTGCCGCTCAGGTAGCCTAGTCCGTCGGCCCTGCCTGGCCGGAGTCTGGAAAGATGCCACACCAACCGCACCCGCACCTGGATCCCCGGTCGCCGCTGGTCCTCGAGACGAGAGACCTCCCACGCCGACCGGGCGCTCTGCATGCGGTCTCCCGGAAGGTGCCGGCGCCCAAAGACCTCGGTCTGGAGCTGATCGGCGTGCCCCAGGGCGCCGAGCTCGACCTCCAGCTGCGCATGGAGTCGGTGTCCGAAGGCGTGCTCGTCTCCGGCACCGTCACCGGCCCGCTGGTGGGGGAGTGCGGACGCTGCCTACGTCCGATCAGTGACACGCTGGACGTCACGATCCAAGAGTTCTATGCCTATGAGCACAGCACGACGGACGAGACGACCGACGAGGACGAGGTCGGTCGGCTGCAGGGCGATCTGATCGACCTGGAGCCGGCACTGCGGGACACGGTGGTGCTCTCCCTGGCCGCCAACCCCGTGTGCCGCGAAGACTGCCCAGGGCTGTGCCCCGACTGCGGGGTGCCGCTCGACGAGCTGCCCGAGGGCCACACGCACGAGCAGCTCGACCCGCGCTGGGCCGCCCTGTCCCAGATCAAGACGTCAGAGGAGTAAGACCCGTGGCCGTTCCCAAGCGGAAGATGTCGCGCAGCAACACCCGGGCCCGCCGGAGCCAGTGGAAGGCCGTCGCGGTCTCCACGCAGCCGTGCCCGCAGTGCCGCTCGCCGAAGCTGCCCCACGCTGCCTGCTCGGTCTGCGGCACGTACAACGGCCGCCAGGTCATCGAGGTCTGACCGCCGGATCCGAGTGACGCGATCCGATCGATCGCCGCACGGCGTCGCGCGGATCGCCGTCGACCTCCTCGGCGGGGATGGGGCTCCCGCCGTCGTGGTTGACGGCGCTCTGCGTGCATGCAGCGCCGATCCAGACCTCCACCTCGTCCTCGTCGGGCCGCAGGCCGCGGCCGACGAGGTCATCGGCGCGGGGGCCGGGGCCCCCCCCGCGCCCCGCGGCGGCAACTGGGTGGAGACGCCCCAGGGCATTGGCCCCCGCCCCCGCGGCCCAAAACCCCGCGCGGCGACCCTCACCCCCGCCCCCCCGGCGCG
>NZ_JBEXCY010000348.1:0-7171 GCF_040605515.1 Dactylosporangium sp. NPDC005572
TGTCACCGATCACGATGGTGTTGTCACGGTCGAAGACCGTGCCGTACTTGGCCGCGGTCAAGAGGCTCGACACAACTATTTCAGCAGAGGGTATTGACGCTGGTACGGGTTGGTGCTAGTTGGCACCCGTCGGTACTCGTTGGTACGCGCCCGTCCGCCCACGTCCGCCTGCGTCCACGGGCACCAAATGTGCCAAGTTTCGGCACCGTCATTCGGCTACAGGCCATCGCCTGCCTCAACTGCGTCGTCGAGACCGATCCATCTCGGGTCGCCGACCGAAGGGCGCGGACGTGAGTCAGCGCAGCGACGGCGACGCCGCCGGGGCAGCCACGGCTCGTGACTGGGACGACTTGACCTGTGTTGAAAGTCAAGCGTCGATCGCTGTGCCGTCACCCGGCAGTCGGCCGCCGCACACCCGCACGCCACTGCCGGCGTTGACGGCTGCCCGGATGCCAGCAACGCGGGAGACGACACCATGCCCACCATCATCACGGCCGCCACGACCGGCCACCGCCAGCACCCGTCCGCTGACGCGCCCGTCCCCGACGGCGTCGTCGACATCATGCTGTGGCGGCTCGCGTTCGACGTCGCCGTCGAACACCAACGCGGCCCGGACGGCGACTGCACCAACCTACGCTGCACCGGCGAACGCGGTCCGTGCGCCCCCGCCAGACAGGCCCAGCGAGCGCTGCACCTGGCACGACGCCGACCAGCGCCAGCACCGCCCACCTCACCCCGCCACACACCGCCCAGCTACCAGCCGACGCCCGCCGTCGGCCGAGCCACGGTCCCACGCCCGAACGTCGGCCGCTTCACCGGCTGGTTCACCAGCGCCGCCACCGCCGCCAACCGCTGGCGGCCACACCACTACCTCCCGCAGCGCATACCCGGCGCCGCCCTCGCCGCGGCGTGACGCCACGGCAGCCG
This sequence comes from Dactylosporangium sp. NPDC005572, assembly GCF_040605515.1. Classification (NCBI taxonomy): domain Bacteria; kingdom Bacillati; phylum Actinomycetota; class Actinomycetes; order Micromonosporales; family Micromonosporaceae; genus Dactylosporangium; species Dactylosporangium sp. NPDC005572. Next base: position 928 of record NZ_JBEXCY010000348.1, read on the forward strand.
TCCGCCGGCCCGATCCCGCCCTCGACCGCGCAGCCCACCACGGGCTGCGCGGTCATTTCGTCGACCCAACCCTGGACCCCACCGCCCTGCGGCGGCGCGGTCGCGACCGCGTGAAACCAGAGCACTCCGGAACATGCAGCCAGGGCGCACACTTGCCTCGTTCAGACCAACTCCGCCATGGCACGCCATGCCGCGTCAGCCGATGCAGGCGGAAGGAACAGCTCCCGGATCGGCTCCCGTAGGTGCCAGTGGCCGTCGTGCTTGCCGCGTAGCGCTCTAGTGGCATGTGCGGCCGCATCACGCGGCCCAACGCCTCACTGCTCCTGTAGCTCCGCTATCGTCCGCCCGATCAAGTCCCTGGCGGGTTTGCCGTAGACGGCCGACTCTTGTAGCAGGGTGAAGGCCCGCAGGTAGATGGCGATTTCGCGGGGCTGGGTCACTTCAATGCCGGCGGAGATGGTTTCTATCTGCACCACGTGTTCGTCAAAGATCCAGAAGCTGCCCTGCGCGAGGCATTGCCGCTCGCCAGTGGCTGGAATTATTCCCAAACTCACGCGTGGCAGCGACATCACCGCCAGCACGCGGTCAAGTTGGCCGAGCATGACGTCGGTACTGCCGACGTGCGTGCGCAGGGTCTGTTCCTCGAGTACGAAGACGAAGCGCCGGTCGCCGGTGTAGAGCACCTGTTGGCGGGCCATGCGTGCGGCCACGGCTTCGTCGGTGTCGTTTGGCAGGTCCAGGAAGTTCGACCACCAGGTGAAGATGGCGGCGGCGTACTCCGCTGTGTGGAACAGCCCTGGTATGACGGTGTTTTCGTAGCCGCGGAAGACCTTGGTCTTCTCGTATAGCGGCACGGTGGACACCTGTTGGCGCTTCAACCCCGCGCGCATCTGGCGTTGCCACTCGACGTACATCGACTCGATGGCGCGCATCGTCGCGACCAGGTCGGGAACTTGGTCCTCCGCGCCACACGCCTGACACCATGCCCGAAGGTCGGCATCGGTCGGCGTCGTGGTGCCGTGTTCGAGCTTGCTGACCTTGGTGTAGTGCCATCCGTGGCGCTGCGCGAGTGCTCGCCCCGTGAGGCCCGCTTCTTTGCGGATCTCACGGAGGCGAGCGCCCAGCGCTTCGCGCGCCTGCTTGACTGGTGCGGTCACGCCTGGGCGGGCTTGTACTCGTGGTGGGGGATGCCAAGTCGCCAGGCGGCCTCGAACGCCGCCTTGCAGCTCCGCACGATGTCCGGTTCGGTTGCGCGTTCCTGCGCCAGCACATGCCCGTCACCCGAAAAATGGGTAAAGGTGACCGTTTCATTGTCGAACAGCCAGTAGTCGTTGCCGGGTAGCAGCAGGGTTGACGCCTGGCGGCGCGGCAGCCACCGCACCTCTTCGCCCGCCTTCACCAGGTTGAAGGCGTCCAGCCACTCGAAGTAGATGTACTTGGTGACCGGCTCGGACACGATGCGCAGCCGGCGCAGGGTCTTGCCGGCCGCGCGGTTGGCGGCCATGAGCTCGAACCATGGCCGCCACCACTCGGCCTCGGCGTCGGGGTCGAGTTCTTCGCCGCGCAGCCAGGTTTGGAACCGGCTGCGTTCGATGTCCGTGGCGTAGATGTCGCGCATTTCGAGGTGCAGCGCTTCCCGCCGGTACGCGGTGAAGTAGCTGTCGCGCTGCGCTTCGGAAATTTCTTCCACCTACACTCCAACGAGTAGCGCCCGCATGGCCGCCTTCGGCACCTCCACGCAGGTTTCGTAGTCCGGTATGACCATCTGGCTGAGCGCTTCGCTGTCCTCGACGCGCGTGCCCTGGATGATGTAGTTACCACCGTCCAGCATGCGCACGATGGGCGGGACGACGCTCACCACATCGCCGTCCAGGCCATCGAGAGCCAAGAAGTCAAGCAACTTGGGGGGCACCTCCACCACCGTCTCAGCGTCGCTCACCGTGAGGTCGGTGAGTACGGCGGGGTCGGTCACCACCCATCCCTGCACGATAAAGCTGTCGTTGTCGCTGGCGTACAGGGTCGGGGAGTTGCTGGGCGTGGACTCCTTGCCGAGGAACCGTAGCCGCACGGTCGTCTCCTTGTCGTCGGGCTTGCTTTGAGTTGCATCTGGCACGGACAGACTTGAACACAATGAGCAACATCGTCAAGGGGTGCCGGCAGATTCATCGAAAGTTGTCACTGCCAGTGTCGCCGTCTGTGGTGCTTGAGGGGTGTCATTGGAAGCCGCCTCACGCGGCAGCGACGTACTCAAGCAACATTGGGCAACTTCGTTCCACCCGCACGGACGGTCGCCATAGCGTCGAGCGAACGCAGAGGACGTTCCAGGAGGTGAGCGCCAATGTTCATCGGTGCCGTGGTGAGCGCGTTGGTGCTCGGCTACTTCGGCGGCCTGGTCAGTTTCAAGGTCAAAAGCCGCTGGTGCCCCGGGTGCGGGGCGATGACGCGGCCTCACATCGCCAGCGCCGCAGCCGCCGACGTCAACCAACGCCACTCCCAATGACTCCGCCGGTCAAGGCTGGCGACCTCATCCGCCTGAAGGAGCCGGATTACTGCTACGGCATCGGCGACTTGGCGCTGCGCGTCACCGATGTGCCCGCCCAGCTCAGCGACCCGGAAAGCGACATAAGGCGTCAAGATTCTGTGGAACGGAACGTGATGGTGGGACGGGGAGGCGGCCCGCTGCGGGGCCGCGGTGATTTGTGCGTACGACTGGCCGACGTCGTGGGAGGGCTGGGCGTGGCGGGACGGCCACCCAAGTGCAACGCGGCCGGGGACGCGGTTGAGCGCGGGTCGATCTCCGTCGACCTTGCCGGCCTGCCGCCCGCACCGCCCGTTGCGGCCGCGGTGAACGGGTCTGGTGTCGGCGCATCCCTGCGGCATGCGCCGGCACCGGATCGAGGACATGGACTTCAACCGAGATTGACATTCGGAGAGGCGTTAGGACTGTGAACCGATCAACGACGGTGCCGGGGCGGAGACCCGCGTCGTCTGCCACGGCGAGCGCGCCTGGGGTGCCCGAGCGGCAGTGCCGGTGTGGTGCGCGACTGGCCCGGGACCGGACCGGGGGTTTGTGCGGCCCGTGCGAGACGGCGGACCGTGACCGGTCTGCGGCGCCGCCACACGTTCCGGCGGACTTCTGGACGCACCCGGCGATGGCTGAGGCGCTGGCCGGGCGGCATATGGGCCGGGTGGTGCGGGCGTATCGGTGCCATCCGTGGCATGGGCGTAGCCCGCTGCCGCAGGAGCTTGTCGGAGGCTGGCTGCATCTGGCGCAGGCGCAGATGAGTAGGTTGGAGAACGGTCGGCCGCGCAAGCATCTGGACTGGTTGACGTTTGTCGCGCGGACGCTGCGGATACCGGCGGACCGGTTGTGGTTCCAGCTCGACGGCGACCAGGACGGCGACCGAGACGGCGACCGGGACGGTGCTGGTGGCCGAGCGGCGGCGGTACGGACGCTGCCGCCGCGGGTGTCGAATGAGCTGCTTCGGCGGGCGCGGTTGGCGCGGGTGTCGCCGTCCGGTTCGGGCCGGGTGCTGTCGCGTGAGGAACTGGCCGAGGCGGTCAACGCCTGGGTGTTCACCACGTGTGGGCGGAGAATCTGTCTGACGGACCGCTCGATCGGCAAGTTGGAGCGTGGTGACACCCGATGGCCTGCGGAGTGGGTGCGGGCTGGGCTGTGCGCGGTCCTCGACGTGGACGCCGACGCCGACATCGGTCTGTTCAAGGTCAAGAACTTCGCGCGCCCTGCCGACGTTGCCGACAAGCCCGCGCCCGACAACGTTTCACATCCACTGAACGCTGCTGCGGCGGCGACCAGCCCGGAGGGTTGGGCGGACGTGGCGGAGGCGCGCCGCGAGCTGGGTAGGCTGCTGGCAGGGTGGCGTCAGCGGGCCGGTCTGACGCAACAGGCGCTCGCGGATCGGGTGCCGTGGGCGAGCGGCACGGTCGCGGACGTCGAGCGTGGGCAGGAGGTCCGGCGCGCGTTCTGGGAGCGCTGCGACGCGGTGACCGGCGCGAACGGGGCGTTGCTTGCGGCGGCCGATCACGTTGGCGGTCTCGCCGACCGGTGCAGGGCGCAGGACGCTGACCAGGACGTGCGGCAGCGCTCCGCGGCGTGGGCGGCGCGCACTGGGGAGCCTGGCGGCGTGGGTGCCGTTCCGGCCGGGTCGGCCGTGGCCGACGCGGTTGACCCGGTTGACGCGGGACCGGCCGTGCACATCACCGTGTCGGCGGGTGCGAGCGTCATCCTCACGCTAGGCGACGGTGCAACTGCGGCCGGGCAACCGGTCCGGGTCATGGTGACCACGGCCGATGAGCAACCGCGCCACACGGACCGGCCGACCGCTGACGGCGCGCGGGTGTACTCGATGGCGGCGTGGCGGGGGCGGCGCTGATGGCCGGGCGTGGTGTGCGGTCGCGGCGAGAGCCGGGCACGAGGCAGCGGCAGTTCTGCGCGGACCTGCGGCATTGGCGGACGCTGCGGCAGGTATCGCAGCAGGACCTTGCTGCTGGGGTGCTGCACAGCCGTGAGCGGGTGACCAAGGTCGAGCACGCTGAGCGTTGGCCGGCCGAGGACCTCGCCCGCCGTGGATGCCGCGCTGGACACCGGCGGCGTGCTGATGTCGCGGTGGCCGCTCGTGCCGGCGGAATAGGCGGCAGCCACACCGTCCGGGGGCCGCGCCAGCTGGCGCTGGTCCTGCCACTGTGGCAGCCCCGCCCGGGGCTGCTCCGCGCCGGACGTTCCGGGTTGCGGTGATCCGCTGGCGGCGATGGTCGCCACCGTCGTGCGGGACTGTCCGGGCGCCCGGGTTGTGATCCTCGCGATGGAGGGCGGGATGGCGGGGCCGGCCGCTGCCGGTGACCGCGACGGCCCCGCCGCCGTGATCGAGCTGGCCGATTTCCGGCCGGGAACGGCTCGGCGTCGCACCAGCAGCGGCCTGCGATGAGTCCTCGACGCCGCGGTGACGGCGCAGGGATGCGGCCCGGCTGGCGGGGGCGGTTCTGATGGCGCGGCGGCCGAGCACGCTGACGCTGCACGTGTCTGCGCGGCATTTCCTTGGCGCGGAGCTGCGCCGTTGGCGGGAGCTTCGGGGGCTGAGTCTGGCGGAGCTTGCCGGGGCGGTGTTCGTCAGTCCGGACCTGGTGTCCAAGGTCGAGAAGGCGCAGCGGACCGCGACCGCGACAGCGGCGCTGATCGATGCGTGTGACGCGGTCCTGGATACTGGCGTGGCGCTGGCCCGGTTGCTGGATTTCGCGGCGCACCAGGAACGCGCGGCCGGTCCACGGCGCAAACCTGGTGCCGAGACTGCGCCGCTTCCACCGCCGGTGTCGATCACAGTGACGGTCACGGCCGACGTCACGCCGTTGACCACGATCTCGGGTACGGCCGAGTCGGCGGCGGCCGGCCCGGGTGATGCCCGTATCTACCGGTTCCCGCCATCCTCGACACGCCGGGGGCGGTCGTGAGGTCGGCAGCGACGCTCCGGACGCCGTACGTCGACGCCGTTGACGGACGGTGTGGCGTGGGCGCCCTGCCGGGGCGCCACCGGCACGCATTGGCCTGCGCTCCGCGAGCGCGTCTCGCATCAGTCGCCCGGCACTTGCAGCCCGTGTCCGGGATGTCGTGCGGAGGGCGCAACGGCGCCGTTCCGTACCTGTCGAAGCGAGTTTCACCATGGCTGTCTCCGCCACGTCCGCGCTGGCCGCGATCGATCAGCGTCCGAGGTCGGTCGACGCTGACAGCGTCGGGTTCGAGCTCGACGTGCGCATCGTCGAGTCCGGTCCGGTGGCCGCTGCGCTGCTGGGCAGCACCGACGACGGTTGCGACACCGTCCGAGGCAGCGACTGCTAACGAGTTGCATCACGATCTGTCTCCGGGCTGCCGCACAGTCGCTGGACCACCTGATCAATCGATCCGGATGAGCGAAACCACGCTCGCCCATGCCCTGGAGCGAGGCGGCGGCCGCGCCGGGCGCGACGGAGTGTGGCTACTCACGCAACTTGACTCAGCCTCCGCTCGCCATGTACACGACGGGCCGGCCGCACCGCTCCACCAGGGGCGATGCGGCCGCCAGGAGTCACAGGGGCAGGTCCAGCGTGCCGACCAGGGCTGACAACGTCGGGGCGTCCGAGCCCCCCTCCGGCTCTATCGTGATGCCGAACTGCGGCTCCAGCTTGTCGATGTAGAAGCGGCCCTTGCCGAGGGCCGACAGACCGACCGGCCTGGCGTTGTTGGACGAGTCGA
>NZ_JBEXCY010000349.1:0-7143 GCF_040605515.1 Dactylosporangium sp. NPDC005572
GCTCCGCCCCGGTGCTGCCGCCTGCCCACTCACTGAACATTTTCGAGTCAGCCGCCGTCGGTGCGCGACGACCCGGCGTCGTTCGTCACCAGTCGGTGGCTGGCCCGGTGGGTCTGAGGAGTGCGTCCTGAACTGGGCGATGAGCGTTGTCACCAAGGCTGCGGCGGTGGACTACGAGACGCTCGATGCGGTCATCCAGCAGCTGATCGCTGAAGCCGACGAGGAGAACCTGCACGCTTTCGGCGCGGAGACCATCGGTCGTCTTGCCCAGGACACCATGCAGCCGGGACTCGTGACCACATGGGATCTCGACGAGAAGGGTCGGCTGGCGCTCGCCGACGCATGCCAACGCGTGCTGACGGCAAGCCCGAGGGACCATGAGCGCCCACACGCTCGGCACCCGCAACTGCCGAGAACAGTGATGGTCGGTACCCCGTAAGATGTGGCCAGTGGGGTGGGAGGCACTCGGGCGGTGGGGTGAAGACGCCGCTCGCATCGAACCGCTTTCTGGCGGAGTCGCCAACGACGTGTGGAGCGTGCGCGTCGACGGGCACCTCGCGGTCGGTCGTCTCGGTACCAGGAGCGATGCTGATCTGGCGTGGGAGACCGCGCTCCTGCAACACCTTGACCGCGAAGGTCTGACCGTGCCGGTGCCGATCCCGACGAGGGACGGCCGGCTGTTCGTCGACGGTCTGGTGGTGATGACCTACGTGGAGGGCGGCCCGCCCGAGACGCAGGCCGACTGGCGTCGGGTGGCCGGCGCGCTCCGGGACTTGCATCGGTTGACGCGGGGCTGGCCGCAGCGCCCAGGGTGGCGATCGTCGACCGATCTCCTGCGCGTCGACACCGGGACGAAGATCGACCTCGGGGCGATGCCCGCTGAGGGTGTTGCTCGATGCCGGGCGGCGTGGGCGCGGCTCGCCGGACATCAGACCTGCGTCGTGCACGGCGACTCCAACAACCTTGGCAACGTCCGCATGACCGCGGACCGGGTCGCGCTGATCGACTGGGACGAGTCGCACGTCGACGTTCCCGACCTCGACCTCGTGCTGCCGGACAACGCTGCCGGCCTCGACGACGGCGCGTACGACATCGCCGCGCAAGCGTCGGCCGCGTGGGAAGCCGCTGTCTGCTGGGACGACGAGTACTCAGTCAAGCGGCTCGCCGAGGTTCGAGCGCTCTGAGAACGCGTTCGACGAGTGGCCAGTTGGCAGTTCCCCGGTCCGGGCTGCCCTCGCGCCGTTCGACCCAGAACACGCATGCTCGGTCGGCGATCGTGCGCTGTATCCGTGCGGCCGCCGCCGGCGTTCGTGCGGCCGTATGCTTGTCGCGTCATCGATCGTTGTCTTCGGGGGAGGGCGGCGTGCGGTTCGCGAACATTGGTGGTTGGCGGATCAGTATCAGTGCGGGGGAGGAGCTTCCCGTCTTCGCGCTGTGGCTGCGTGACGTCGAGGCGATCGAGGTGCCGCCTTCGTCGCTGGTGCCCGGGGTGCTCGACATGGGTGAGCTGCCTGCGCGGCTGGGCGATACCCACGATCCTCGGCTTGGCGAGGAGTGGCTGGCCTGGTGGGTCTCGCTTGTGGACCGTCACCCGCGGCCGCCGCAGCCGCCGCCGGGCGACGACGTGGGACCGGCCTATGACACCCCCGACCCGCTCGGTCTGGCCCGGCTGCCGGTGCTGCGCGATCGCGTGGTGCGGCGGCGGACGGAGTTCCTGCACTGGCGTACCGAATATCACCGGGTTTACGGCGCATTCGGCAGCCGCGGTCCGGCCGGCGATGGCCGCAACAACGACACCGTGCGGGAGGTCGAGGCCGCGCTCGGTCGGAAAGCGGCGCCGTTCAGCCTGACGTTCACGCTGCTGCCGGTGCGCGACGACCGCATCCTGCAGGTCGGGCCGGCGCACTACCTGGTGCCGGAGCGGATCTACCTGGGCACCGGCTGGCCGGACTGGCTGCGGGCCGTGATCGCCGAGGTGGCGTAGCCGGGATCGGTCAGCGCGACCGCCGGCACCCCGACGACGCGCGGCGGTGACCCAGCTGCACGACCGGAGGCTACAAGTCGCGGCTCGGGCCGGTGCCCACGGACCGCGCCGCCGGGAACCGTCGCCGGCGCTGGAGGCCCTGCTATCGGTGCAGGTTGCGGAGCGTCGGTACGGCGGCCTTCGCGGTGCCGGGCGGCAGCGGGTCGGGGTTCGGCGGCTTCACCGACCCGGTCAGCCAGGCCGCGAACAGCCCGTCGAGCTGCCGCCCCGACACCCGCTCGGCGAGCGCGACGACGTGGTACCGCACGGCGACGACGAACGGCCGCCCCTTGACCAGGCCTCGCGCCGGGGTGACGACGAGCTCGTCGCCGTCCCGCCGCGCGCCGGCGGCCCGCCCGTCGACCGTGACCTCGTCGACGGTGAGCCCGATGAGGTCGAGGTTGAACCGGGACAGGTGCTGGGTGGCGGTGGCCGTGATCGTCGCCCGGCTGGCCGCGGTCGAGTGTTCGCAGGCCCGGGTGCGTCGACGTCGCGTCAAGTGGACGCTGATCGCTCGTCAACGCGGCCCGGGTGTCCTGGTCGGGAGAACCCCGACACAGAGTTGGAGCACTGACATGGACCACGGCAACCCGGTTGGGCCGAGCATGCGGCGACGGACGCTCCTCGGCGCGGGCGTCGCAGCGCCGCTGGCGATGACGCTGGGAGCCTGCTCGCCGGATGAGACGCCGCAGGCCGGCAGCTCCCCGGGAGCGACCTTCGATCGGGCCGCGCTGCCCGCCGGCCTGGTGGGCAAGGCGCTGCTGCCCGGTGATCCGGGCTACGCCGACGAGCTCAAGACGTACAACCTGTTGATGTCGCCGAAGCCCGGTGTGGTCATCGCCGCTGCCGCCGCGGGCGACGTCCAGGCCGCTGTCCGGATGGCTGCCGGACGGGGCGCGCCGGTGGCCGTGCTGGCCACCGGCCACCAGCCCGCGGTGCCGATCGGCCCGGATACGGTGCTGATCACGACCCGGGCGATGCGCGGCGTCACGGTCGACGCACAGCGGCGTGTCGCGCGGGTGGAGGCCGGCGTGCGCTGGCAGCAGGTGGTGGACGAGACGGTCAAGGTCGGACTGGCGCCCCTCGCGGGCTCGACACCGATCGTCGGCGTCGTGGGCTACACGCTCGGCGGCGGGCTGAGCCCGATCATGGGTCGCGCCCACGGCTACGCGGCAGATCACGTGCGGCGCGTGGACCTGGTCACCGCGGACGGCCAGCTGCGCACGGTCGCCCCGGACACCGACGCCGACCTGTTCTTCGCCGTCCGCGGCGGCAAGAGCAACTTCGGCGTCGTCACGGCCATCGAGTTCGACCTGTTCCCGGTGAAGACCCTCTACGGCGGCGCGATCTTCTTCGACGGAGCGGACGCCGGCAAGGTACTGCACACCTACCGCGAGTGGGTCAAGACGGTGCCGGACGCGATGTCCTCGTCCGTCGCGCTGCTGCGGCTGCCGGACGCGCCGGAGGTGCCCGAGCCGTTGCGCGGAAAGTTCGTCACCAGCGTCCGCATCTCGTACCTCGGGTCCGAGGCGTCCGGTGGCAAGCTCGTCGCCCCGCTGCTCGCGGCGGCGACACCCATCGTCGCCGCGGTCCGCGAGATGCCGTTCAGCGAGTTCGGCACGATCCACGCCGATCCTGTCGAGCCCCTGCCGGTCTTCGAACGCACCGCCCTGCTGCGCGAACTGACGGGTGAGACCGTGGACCAGCTCCTCGCGGTGGCCGGGACCGCCGCACCGTACCCGATCACCATGACCGAGATCAGGCACCTCGGTGGCGCGCTCGGCAGGCAGCCGGCCCAGGCCAACGCCGTGTCGAACCGCGACGCCGCGTTCACCCTCTTCGTCGCGAGCATCGGCGGGCCCGCCGACGCCGGCGCGATCACCAAGGCCGAGGCCGACATCATCGCGCGTATGCAGCCGTGGAGCACCGGCGGGATGTTTCTCAACTTCATGACCTCGGAGGACAGCGCGCCGGATGCCGTCCAGCGGGCGTACCAGCCCGCGGTGTACCAGCGGATGGCCGCGGTGAAGCGCAAGGTCGACCCGACGAACATGTTCCGCCTGAACCACAACATCAAGCCCGCCTGAGCGTGCATTGAGCGAGGAAAGGTACGTCTATGGCACACGTGACGACGTCCGACAGCGCGGTTGAGTGCTTCGCAACGCTGGCGGTTCCGGTGGCCGTCGACGCGGTCTGGGAACTGCTGCACGACGAGGCGGTACTCGCGAAAATCCTGGCCGGGGACGGCCCGCTGCCGCCCGTGACCGGCGTCACCGACATCGACGGAGCATGGGCCAGGGCGGGTGACAGCCGTTCCATCGAATTCGCGGACGGCTCGGGCGCGCACGAGGAACTGGTGCTCGACGAGCGGCCCACGCAGGTCCGCTACCGCATCACCGGGTTCACGTCGAAGGCTCTGGCCGCGACCCTCAGCCAGGTCGATGGTGCATTCCTGCTGACCCACGACGGCTGCACCACGACGCTGAACTGGCGGTACACATTGCACCCGTCGCCCGGGACGAGCCTGTCCGCCCTCGCCGCCGCCGGCCGGCAATCGTGGCTGCCGTACATGGGACGGATCCTCGACGCGATCAACGTCGAGCTGCTCGACCGCTGAGCCGAAACACGGTATGCCGCGGGCCCGCATCCCGTCGCCATCCGCAGGCACTCAGGCCGTTTCGACGTGACCGCTGATGTCACGGCGTCAGTCTCCGCGAACGCTTGAGGTCCGAATCGGCCACCGCGAGCCGGTCGCCTCCGAAAGTGCCGCCGGCACCGGCGGCACTTTCGGGACGGAGTCGCCATGGTGCGTGAGGGCTAGCCCGCCGTCGCCCGCCTCATGGATTGGTCCGACGTCCGTCGGTGCTGTATGGCGTTGCTGGACGTGCGGAAGTCCGTCGCTTCCCGGCAAACATCCGACGTAGCCAGGTGGCCACGCTCCAGCGTGGACGGTCGCTGCGCACAGCCGGGTTTGCACCGCCGCGCTGTCGGATGCGTGTCACGGGCGGCCGGGAACCCGGGCCGTCCACCGTGCGCTGGCTACACTTCGTGCGGACTTGATCGGTAAGGACGGGATGGCGATGACGCAGGCGCTCCGCTTCGCGGTGCTCGGCCCGGTCCGGGCCTGGCTCGGCGACGCTGAGCTACCGCTCGGTTCTCCGCAACAGCGCGCGGTGCTGGTGGCGCTGTTGCTGCGGGAAGGTGGCGCCGCGACGATCGACCAGCTGGTTGCGGCGGTCTGGGACACGGAGCCACCCACGGCGGCACGAGCGACGGTCCGCACGTACGTGTCGCGACTGCGGCAGATCCTCGTTGCCGGCGACGGCGAGCCGCTGCTGGGCTCCACCGCGGGCCTGTACCGGCTGCGCGTCGAGCCGGGCGCCCTCGACGCCGCCGCTTTCGCCGAACTCGTCTCGCAGGCTCGGGCGTCGGGCCAGCAGGGCGATGCGGCCACCGCCGCAGACCGGCTACGGTCAGCGGCCGCCCTGTGGCAGGGCGAGCCGCTCGGTGGGGTACCCGGCCCGTACGCCGAGGCACAGCGGGCTCGTCTGGAACGCGAACGGCGCCTTGCCGTCGAGGCGCGGCTCGCCTTCGACATCGACACGGGACGCCACGCCGTGGCGTCGGCGGAGCTGACCGGTCTCGTCGCGGAACAACCGTTGGACGAGGGACTGCGACGGCTGTTGATGCTGGCGCAGTACCGGACCGGGCGTCCCGCGGCCGCGGTCGCGCAGTTCCACGAGATCCGCGCGCTCCTTGCCGACGAGTTCGGCCTGGATCCCGGCGGCGCGTTGCAGGAGCTGTACCGGCGGGTGCTCGTCGCCGACCCGACGTTGACGACTGCGACGCCTGCAGTGACCACGCCGGCGATAGCGACGCGGCTGTCGCCGGCGCCGGCTCAACTGCCCACCCGCATCACCGACTTCGTCGGCCGGGCTGCACTGCTTGCCGAGCTGAACACCACGCTCGGCGCGGAGCGCGACACAGGGGCGGCCAAGGCGATCGGCCTGACCGGCCTTCCCGGTGTCGGTACCAGCACGCTCGCCATCCATGTGGCGTACGGCTTGCGGGACCGGTTCTCCGACGGACAGCTGTACGCGGATCTGCGCGGTGCACATCCGGCCGACCCTGCGCCGATCTTGGGCCGGTTCCTGCGGGCACTCGGCGTCGCGGCAACTGCGATCCCGGGTGACCTGCACGAGCGGGTGGCCCTGTGGCGCAGTGTCACGGCCGAGCGTCGCGTCCTGGTCGTGCTCGACCATGCCGAGAGCGTCGACCAGGTCCGCCATCTACTGCCGAGCGGGTCGTGGTGCGCCACCCTGCTCACTGCCGGGCGGCGGCTCACCGGCCTCGCCGGCGTGGCCTGGCGGATGGTGCCCGTCTTCGACGCCGGCGAGTCGCTCGAGCTGCTGCGCCGGGTCGCCGGACCGGAGCGTGTCGCCGCCGAGCCGGAGTCCGCCCGGCGGTTCGCGGCGTCCTGCTCCCACATCCCGCTCGCCGTGCGTATCGCTGCGGAACGGCTGCTGGCCCGTCCGATGTGGAGCGTCGCTGACATCGAGCGCCGGTTGCGAATCGAACTGCGTCAGCCGATGCGGCTGTACCCTGACTGCGAGGTCGTCGAGGCACCCCTCGAACGTCGCTATGACGACCTTGAACCGCCGGTGGCCAAGGCGTTCTGCCTCGCCGCGCTGCCCGACCACGACGATGTCACGGCGGCGGATCTGGCCACGCATGCCGGGCTCGCGCTGCCGGACGCCGAACGGTTCATGGAGCAGCTCGTCGACGAGCACCTCGTCGAACCGGTGACCACCGGCCGGTACCGCTATCACACGCTCGTCCGATGGTTCGCCCGGCGCAAGGCCACCGGCGAACTCGGCCGGACGATCGCCGAGGCAGGTTTGGACGAACCGGTGCTGGCGGGGGCCGGGTACGGCGACCCGGATCGCTCACGCCTCGCGGTCGTGGCGCGCCGCCGTATCGCCTGACCCAGGCAGCTTCAAAGGACCGTGGGTCTCGGCCCCGGAACTGCAGCCTGACGAGCCCGACGCGCAACCGTGCCACGTCTCTGGGCGGCCCCGAGGTTCCGCGCGGCCGACCTGCCCCGGTTGGATCCGTGCCGG
>NZ_JBEXCY010000350.1:0-7136 GCF_040605515.1 Dactylosporangium sp. NPDC005572
CCGCCGGGGTCTCCGGGGGCACCCCGGCGCGCAGCGTGCCGAGCTCGCCGTCGCGCACGCTGTGCATGCGGGCGCGCAACCGGGCCTCGGCGGCCAGCAGTTGCGGGGCCTCGTCGAGCAGCGCGTGGCCGGCGTCGGTGAGCTCGGTACCGCGCGGCAGCCGGTCGAAGAGCGTCACGCCCAGGTCGCGCTCCAGGCGGCGCATCGCCTGGCTCAGCGGCGGCTGGGCGATGCCGAGCAGCTCGGCGGCCCGGCTGAAGTGCAGCTCTTCCGCCACGACCAGGAAGTACCGCAGATGCCGCGAAAGGTCCCCCATAGGGTCGACCCTATGCAAGACATCGGTGGAATGTTCACCTCGGCCGGGGTCGAGGGCTGGCTGCACGCCCGTAACATCGACGGCGAACGCAGTGTTGGCGTGCGGGCCGGCGAGCGGGTGGTGCTCGCCTCGGTCGTGAAGATCCTGCTGGCGCTGGAGTTCTCGCGGCAGGTCGCGGCCGGCGTGCTCGACCCTGCGGAGCGGGTGCTGGTCGGCGCGGGCGACCGGTTCGGCGGCTGGGGCATCGCCGGCTGCGCCGACGACGTCGAGGTGTCGCTGCGCGACCTGGCGTACTTCGCGATGTCGGTGAGCGACAACACCGCCGCCGACGTGTTGCTGCGCCGCGTCGGCGGCGCGGACGTGCTGGGGCTGCTCGCGGCCGAGCTCGGCCTCGGCGAGACCCGCGTGGAGGGCGGTCCGCGGCAGCTGCTCGAGTCGATGTTCGCCGACCTCGGCGTGGGCGACGACGCCGAGTTCGCCCGCATGTACCCGACCCTGCCGCCCGATCGGCGCCGCACCCTGCGGGTGTACGACCCGCAGCGCACCACGTCGAGCACGCCGGAGGACGTGACGCGGCTGCTCACCGGGATCTGGCGGGACGAGGCCGGCCCGCCGGCGGCGTGCGCCGCGGTGCGCGGGCTGATGGGCCGGCAGCTGTTCTGGACCCGGCTCGCGGCGGCGTTCCCGTCCGGCGTGCAGGTGGCCGGCAAGACCGGCACCCTGCCGGGCCTGGCCATGGAGGCGGGCGTGGTGCGGTACCCGGACGGTGGCCGGTACGCGGTCGCCGTGTTCATCCGCGCCGGTGACGACCACGACCGGCTGCACGTCGACACGACCCTCGGCCGGGCCGCCCACGCGGCCGTGGAGATGCTGCGTGACCAGCACTGATATGCGACCGGATATGACCGCTGCGACCCTTCGATCTTGGACAGTCCACGGCCGGCGCTGCTTGGGTGACAGCCATGATTGATCGCCGTAACGTGATGAAGGCCGCCGTCGCCGGCGCTGCTGCCGCCGCCGTCCCGGCCGTCTCGCCCGCTGCCGCGGCGCCCGGAAAGGCGCCGGTGAAGGCCACCTTCCGGTGGTTCGGCACCACGGGCTGGCGCCTCGACGCCGCCGGGCACACCCTCCTCGTCGACCCCTACCTCAGCCGGTTCAGCACCGGCCTGTTCGCCGGGGCGTTCAACGCGGCGACGGAGCTCACGGTCGATGCCGAGGCCATCGCCACCCGCGTCGGCCACCCGGAGACGGTACTGGTGACCCACACCCACTGGGACCACTTCGCCGACGTGCCGCACATCGCCACAACCACCGGCGCCCGCGTCGTCGGAACGCTCACCGCCTACCACCTGGCCCTTGCCGCGGGCGTGCCGAGCGGCCAGCTCAGCCCGGTCAAGGGCGGCGAACTGCTCGACTTCGGCGCGTACAGCGTCGAGGTCGTCGCGTCGCTGCACAGCCGCAACGCCGCCTACTCGATGGCGTTCCCCGGCGTGCGGCTCACGGCGCCGCCGGCACCGGCCACGATCGCCGACCTGCCGGAGGGCGACACCCTCGCGTACCAGGTCACCGTCGCCGGCGGCCCGACGGTGTTCTTCATGGGCGGCAGCGACTTCGTCGAGCGCAACCTGTCCGGCCTGGAGCCGGACGTGGCCATGGTGGCGATGCCGTCGAGCGGCTCCACGAAGGACTACGTGCCGCGCCTGCTCGAGGCGCTGGGCCGGCCGAAGGTGGTGGTGCCGGTCCACTGGGACAACTTCGAGACCCCGCTGCGCAACCCGCCACCGGTCGCCCCGGCCGACCAGCCCCGCCTCGAAGCGCTGCTCGCCGCGATCCGCTCGGCGTCGCCGCGCTCGACGGTGCTGCTGCCGGCCTACGACACGCCGTACACCTTCTGAAGCCCCGGGCTACCGGCTTGGACCTTCCGGCTCGGCGGCTGGTTCAATCGGTCCGGGGGCAGGGACCTCGAGCGGTCCTGGCACTCGCGTGCGCGGTCGTGCGGGATGGTGGGGCCAGCACCAGCACCTGTTCGGTGGGCGGCAGGATGGTACGGGCGCCGCTGGACCCGAGAACATCATCGGCATGCGAAGCGTTGCGGGAGTTCCGGTAGCGGTCCGAGGTGCGCGCACGATGTGGTTCATCGCGGTCGGCGCCGGTGTGTTCGAAACGGTGCTGGTGGTGGCAAGCGGGCGGGCGGGCGCGGATGCGGTTGCCGGCGTGACGGTTCGGGTCATCGTCTTCGCCGCCGCGGTGCTCGTCGCGCTGCAGATGGCCGCCGGCCGGCGGTGGGCTCGGCTGGCCCTCACCGTGGCCCTCGGGGTCCTCGGCACCCTGTCGTTGACCGTGGATCCGTTGCTCTGGCTGGCGCACGGCAACTCGCTGAGCGCGCTGATCCGTGAGTCCGGAGTCGTCGACCTGCTGTTCGGTGCGAGCCGGGTGGTTCACGTGGCGGCTGTGCTCGGCGGCTGCGTGTTGATGTTCGTGCCGTCAGCCAACCGGTACTTCCGGACCCGCGCTCCACGTCCGGCAGGCGACCGAATCTCTGCCAGGTAGGGGCACTCAGTCGGCCCGCTCGCCGGCGTCGTTGGCGTCGAGCACCCGGCGCAGCAGCATGGCGAGCGTCCGGAGCTCCTTGGCGCTGAGAATGTCGAGCCGTTCGCGTTCCACGGCCTGCGCGGTCTCGATGAGTTCGACCGCCAGGCGCGCTCCGGAGGGAGTGAGCTGGACGTGGTGGCGGCGGCGGTCGTCGGAGTCCCGCTCGCGGGTGACGTGGCCGGCTTGTTCGAGGTGGTCGAGGTAGCCGACCAGGTGGCTGCGGTTGAACCCGAGCCGGCCGGCCAGCTCGTGCTGTGCCGTGGCTCCGAAGTCGTGCAGGCCGGCGAGCACCGCGAAGTGTGGTAGCCGCAGGTCGCGGGCCGCCAGCTCGTCCACCAGAGGGCGTCTGGCGATCTGCGCGACGTGTGCCGCCAGGTAGGACGGCAACCCGAGCAGCGTCGGCGGACGCTCGTTTTCGCTCACGGTCTAACTATACCTCGACGATATCATGTCGTCATGTAACTATGTCGTGGTGAACTCTTCTACTCCTTCGTCCCGCCTCACCGGCGCGTTCACGGCCCTCCTGCTCGCGGTGCTCTCGTTCTCCCTGCTCCAGACCTTCGTCGTGCCGGCACTGCCCGAGCTGCGCAGCGACCTGGCCGCCGGCCCGACGTCGGCCTCGTGGGTGATCAGTGCGTTCCTCGTCAGCTCCTCGGTCGGCACCGTGATCTTGGGCCGGCTCGGCGACCTGTTCGGCCGCCGGCGCCTGATGCTGGTCAGCCTCGCGGTCCTCGGCCTCGGCTCCCTGATCGCGGCCCTGTCCGACTCGATCGGCATGCTTATCGCCGCCCGGGCGATCCAGGGCCTCGGGGCGGGAACCTTCCCGCTCGCGTTCGGGCTCGTCCGCGAGACCTTCCGCCGCGAACGCGTGCCGGTGGTGATCGGGACAATCAGCGCCGTCTTCGGGATCGGCTTCGGTCTCGGCCTGGTGCTACCCGGGCCGCTCATCGACGCGTACGGCTGGCCGTCGCTGTTCTGGGCCTCCCTCGCCCTCGTCCTGATCGCTGCGGCGGCGGTGGTCGCCTTCATCCACGTGCCCGCCCAACCGGTCGTCGGGCGCATCGACTGGACCGGCGCCGTTCTGCTGTCCGTCGCGCTGGTCGCGCTGCTGCTGGCGATCAGCCAGGCGCGGGTCTGGGGCGCCCTGTGGACGATCCTGCTGATCGCCGTTGCAGCCGCGGCCTTCGCCGTGTTCCTGCGCGTCGAGCATCGGCTGGCGTCCCCGCTGATCAACTTCGGCGTCCTTCGCCGCCGGCCAGTGGTCGCCGCGAACCTGACCGCGCTCATCATCGGCCTCGGCATGTACGGTGCCTTCACCCTCGTGCCGCAGCTCGTGCAGACGCCCACCGAGACCGGCTACGGGTTCGGTGCCACCACCACCCAGGCCGGCCTGTACCTGCTGCCGATGGCCGTCACGATGCTGTTCGCCGGCCCTCTCGCCGGCCGCCTGGGACCGAAGCTCGGGTGGACGACCACCCTCGTCATCGCCTGCCTCATCGGGTCCGCCGGCTTCGCGCTGCTCGCCATCGGCCGCGATACCGGCTGGGCGATCGCCACCGGCGCCGGTGTCATCGGGGTCGGCGTCGGGTTCGCGTTCTCCGCCCTCGCCAACGTCGTCGTCGCCGCGGTCGACCCCCATCAGACCGGCGAGGCCACCGGCGTCAACACGATCGTCCGCACCATCGGCGGCGCCTTCGGCGCACAGATCGCAGCCGCCATCGTCACCAGCGCCACCCTGCCGGGAACCTCGATCCCCGACCCGTCCGGCTACACCACGGCCTTCACCGTCTCCGCGATCGCGCTCGTCGCGGCGGCACTGGCGGCGCTCATCGGCAGGCCCGCGCCAGACCAGGCGGTGACCGACCGGTGACCCGTCAGGACGTGGGCTATGGGCACGACCTGCTGTTCGGCGTCGTCCTCACCCCCCGACCCGGGCGTCCCGAGCTCAGCCGAAGCGGGTCCACGTCCGTCCGCCGTCGGCGCTGAGGGTTACCGAGCTGGGCGGGTCTGCCACCACGATCGTCCCGTCGCCGAGCACACCGACCTCGCCGGCGCCCGTCGTGCTGCTGTCCGCGTCCGTGCGGATCGAGCAACGGTCCCGGGCACCGCTGGTGCCCGGCTCGGCGGTGCGCAACCGCACCCTGGCGGCGGCGAACCTGTCGGTGTTCTTCAGTGCGGCGCCTGCTCGTCGCGGGCCAGTCGCTCCTCGCGATCTCGGTGCTGCTGCTGACGCGAGTGCAGGCCGGAGCGGACTTCGCCACCGATCTGCTGCCGGCGCTCCTTCTGGCCGCGTCGCCGGGGGATCGGCAGCCCGCGCCGGGCCCGGGCTTTGCGGCGTCGCGATCCTCCTCGTCAGCCTCTGGGCTCAGGCTCCAGCAGGCGCATGAGTGTGCGACGCAGGTGGTCGATGTTGTCACGTCCGACCACGGCCGCCCAGTCCCCCTCGACCCGCTGGCCCGCGCTGCGCGAGGCCGGTCCGAGCGCGCGGCCTTTGTCGGTGAGGAAGATCAGGCTGGCTCTGCCGTCGTCGGGGTCGGGCCTGCGGGTCACGTAGCCGGCGGCAGTCAGCAGCTCGACCGAGTGTGCCATTGACTGCTTGCGCACCTTGGCCAGGTTGGCCAGCTCACCGATCTGGATCCCCTGCGGCGGGACGAAGGGAATGACGTTGGCGTGTGCCGGGGTGAGGCCCGTGACGCCGTGCACCTGCAGTGCGGCATCCATGTCGGTGCCCCACTGCTGGGCGGCGAGGCGCAGCAGGAGGCCGATGAGCGGCAGGGAGGTTTCTTCCACCGACACGATTGACAGTCTCCTGTCTAGTTCGTAAATTGGACAGTAGCCTGTCTATCTTGGGGGATGACGATGACACAAGCAACCAGACTGCCCTTCGGTACCGCACTCGCGCTCGCCCAACGCGTGCTGGCGGCTCCTCTCGCGGCGGTACTCGGCGCCGAGCACGTGACAATGCCCGCGTGGTTCACGCTCAACGCACTCGGGCTGCGCGGCCCGACCGCATCGAGCGTCCTGTCGGACCTGCTGGCCACGAACGGGCTGGACGCCTCCGCCGTCGGGAACCTCATGGACGAACTGGGCGACGCGGGGCTCGTCGACATGCGCGACGGCGTCGCGACGCTGACCCCGGCCGGCATCGCGCGGTACACGGAACTGCGGCAGCGGATCGACGCCGTCACCACGCACATCTTCGAACAGTTCGACGCGGCCCGCGTCGAGAACGCCCGGAGCCTGTTACAAGAGATCGCCGAGACCGATCCCGAGTGATCCGGTCAGGCGCGGCCGAGGGCGTGGTCGGCGAGGAGCCGGTTGTGGCCGCGGGCGAACAGGACCCGGCCCGAGCCCATCACCCGCTGCGCCAGTGCCTGCGCCGCCTCGGTCACCACCGGGTCGCGCAGGACCGCGGCGACCTCGTCGGCCGGGCCGCGGACCATCATCTGGTCCTCGCCCGCGCCGTAGTACTCCGAGTCCACGAAGTGCAGGTGCGGGTAGCGCTGCCGGGCCTGCTCGCGGCCGTCGAAGCCGGACTCCAATGTGGACCGTTCGACGATCATGAGGGCGTCGACCGGGGAGCCGGGGGTCTTCGGCAGGACCTGGTAGATGACCACGATGTCGGTGGCTCGCATGGTGAGCGCGGACAGCCGCCCGGGGGTGGTGCCGGGCAGGCAGGACAGCGCCCAGTACTCGCCCTCGGTGGCTGCCGCGTCGGGGATCGCCGCGGCGACGTAGGCGGTCGCGACCTCGACGACCGGGGCGAAGAACTCGCCCGCCGCCAGGCGGTCGTACTTGCGGTGCATGGTCATGACGGGGTCGCTGGGCCGGGTCTTGCGCATCCGGGCGTCGCCTGCCGTTCGTGGTCGCGCCCTACCGGGCTGCGGGACTGGAGTCGTGCTGCAGGGTCACGAAGACGTAGGTGTACTCGTCGAGGAGCTTCGCCAGCGATACGCCGGGCCGACCGAGGAACGCGGGCAGCGCCGCGTCCTCGACGCCCGTCTCGGCCACCAGTGCCGCGGCCCACGCGCGGCCGAGGGTCAGGTGGCGGGTGAAGGCCGCGCCGTCGCGGGCGCCGTGCAGGGTGGCCGCGATGGCGGCGTCCCAGGGCATCACGGTGTCCGGGCGCAGCGCGTACAGGGCCTTGGCGGCCGCCGTCGGTCCCAGCGTGCGGCTGGGGCCGGCCGGCGCCGCCGCCAGCGCGGCATAGGCGGCGCCGAGCGCGGTC
>NZ_JBEXCY010000351.1:0-7033 GCF_040605515.1 Dactylosporangium sp. NPDC005572
TGCCGATCATCCGGCTGACCCGCGACTTCGCGGCAACGCCCGAGCAGGTGTTCCGCGCACACACCGACCCGAAGCTGTTCGTGCAGTGGGTCGGCCCGAGCGGCACTGAGGCCCGCATCGAGCACTGGGACGCGTGCAGCGGCGGCAGCTGGCGGTATGTGGCCGAGCGGGACGGCGAGGAGTACGCGTTCCGCGGCTGCTTCCACGAGGTCGGCACCGATCGCATCGTGCAGACGTTCACGTTCGAGGGTGCCCCCGACGGCGTGGCGCTGGAGACACTTCGGTTCGAGGACCTCGGCGACGGCCGCACGCGGCTGCACGCACAATCCCTTGTGGACAGTTTCGAGGGCCGCGACGCCCGGCTGGCCGGCGACATGAGGGCCGGGGTCGACGGGGGCCACGCCAAGCTCGACAGGATGCTGGCCGATGGCACTGTCTGACCGTCCCGCCGAGCGGCACCGGGAGGTCTGCCTGGTGTTCACGGACCGGGTCCGTGGTGCCCGGCGGTGGGACGCACCCGCGCCGGTCGCCGGTTGGACCGCCCTCGACGTCGTGCGGCACCTCACCGAATGGTTCCCGGGCTTCCTCGCCGCGGGCACCGGCATCGAGCTGCCGGCGGGACCGGCGCTGGACGACGACCCGGTCGCCGCATGGCAGCATCACCGCGATGCCGTGCAGGCGCTGCTCGACGACCCGGCGACCGCCGACCGGGTCTTCGCCCACCCGCACCTGGGCGAACTCCCGCTGTACCGCGCGATCGACCAGTTCTACACGACGGACGTCTTCATGCACACCTGGGACCTCGCGCGGGCCACCGGCCAGGACGACCGGCTGGATCCGGACTTCTGCGCCGCGCTGCTGGCCGGGATGGAGCCGATGGAGGCGGTCATCCGATCGTCCGGACACTACGGCGTCCGCGTCCCGGTCGAGCACGACGCGGACGCGCAGACCAGGTTGCTCGGGTTCATCGGCCGCGACCCGAACTGGACACCCACTCCGTGAGCGGCGACCACCCGGCGTGCAGCCAGGAGGAGCAGGCATGAACACCACCGCAACGAGCCAACCGGTAGCCGGCCGCGAAACCCTGACCCGATACCTCCTCTCGTGCGGCGTCGTCGCCGGCCCGTTGTTCATCGGCGCATCCCTGTTGCAGGCCCTCGCCCGCGACGGGTTCTCACTCACGCGTCACGCGATCAGCCTGCTGCTCCTGGGCGATCCCGGCTGGATACAGTTCGCCAACTTCGCCGTGACCGGTCTGCTCGCCGTCGCCGCAGCCGTCGGGGCATGGCGCCTGCCGCGCACGACCAAGGGCGGCACCTGGGGACCGTTGCTGATCGGCGCCTACGGGGTGCTGCTCATCGTTGCCGGGTGTTTCAAGCCCGACCCCGCGTTCGGCTTCCCGCCCGGCGCTCCTCCGGGCGCGACCGCCACGATCAGCGCATCCGCCGGTCTGCACTCCGTCGCATTTCTCGGACTCGTGCTCTCGGTGATCGCCGGGTGTTTCGTGTACGCCCGACGGTTTCGCGCACGCAGGCTGCCGGCCTGGGCAAGGTACTGTGCGGCGACCGGGCTGGGCACGCCGATCCTGCTGGTGGTGGGTATGGGGCTCTCGGCCGGCGGAAGGGGCGGCCTGCCGCTGTTGGGTGTGGCGGTCGCCACCTCGGCCTGGATCACGGCCGTCGCGGTGCGGCTGCGCGCGGAGAGCCGGACGCACAGGTCAATGAAGCATGCGGCGTGAACTGCTCGACGCCACGTTCGCCGCGCTGGCCGATCCGACGCGGCGGGCGATGCTCACCCGGCTGGCGGCCGGCGAGGCCACGATGACGGAGCTGGCCGCGCTGTTCGACATCAGTCAGCCCGCGATATCCAAGCACCTCAAGGTCCTGGAGCGCGCCGGAGTCATCTCGCGTGGCCGCGCAGCGCAGCGAAGGCCGTGCCGGCTCGAGGCACACCCGCTCAAGGCGGCGACCGACTGGCTCGACCATTTCCGCGCCTCCTGGGAAGCGCCCTGACTGAGACTCCGGGTCGTTCACCGGCCGCGTCACGAGCCGGCCACTGTGCTCGCATCGCTGTCCAGGCGACCCCAGCAGGTGAGGTCGCGCCAGGTGAGCCGCCGGTGCGGGCCCACCGGCGACGGTTGCGTCGCGGCGGCGTGGCCGAGGCACACGATCATCTCGGGGCTCCACCGGGCGGGCAGGTTGAGGACCGTGCTGACGGCGGCGCTGCTGAACGAGGTGACCGGTCCGGACCCGAGGCCGAGTGCGTGGGCGGCCAGCAGCATCGTCTGCGCGGCGGTGCCGACGTCGATGAGCAGACCGCTGTTCGTCGCCGGCAGGCCGTACTCCACGGCGCGTGCCATGTCGATGCAGATGACGACGGCCGCCGCCGGCCGCTGGAGCATGCCGGGCGAGACCATGCGCAGCACCCGCAGCGTGGCGGCGTCGTCGATCACGACGAGGCGCTGCAGGCGGCGGTTGCCCGCGTTCGGGGCGTGCGCGGCGGCGTCCAGGATCCGCTCCAGCTGGTCACGCTGGACCGGCTCGCTCGTCATGGCGCGTACGGCTCGGCGCGTCCTGATCACCTCGAGCGCGTCGCGGCTCACCGGGTACCCCCGTCGACGCCGTAGCGCGTGACGAGGTGCTCCGCGAGGGCGCGGCACATGCCGTCCAGGGCGGCGGCGTACCCGTCCGGGTCGGCCGAACGCGTCGCCGTCGGGGGAACCCGCTGGATCGGGCCGTCCAGCAGCGCGCGCGTCTCGGGTGACACCCGGGGCGCCATGGAGCCGGCGAGCCGCTGCGCCGCGGTCAGCAGCCGCAGCGGGCCGTACTCCGCAGCCTCGTCGACCTGGGTCCGGGCGGCGGTGACGAGATAGGCGAGCAGCTCGAGCGCCTCGTCCTCGGTGAGCACCATCGTCGTTCTCCTCGGTGACCCTCGGCAGTGGGCGAACTACCCGGCCGGGTCCCGTCTACACCCCTGGGGAGGCCGTGGACCGCCGTGCAGCGACTGGTGCGATTCGGCGGGTGAGCGGGCGGGTAAGGTTCGGGTGCTCGGCCGGTACGCGCCGATCACGACGGGACCGTGGCAGGGGACGACTGGTGACGGAGGCAGTGACGCCGCGCTGGCAGCAGGCCGACGAGGCGGTGGAGTCGCTGGTCGCCGCGTTGGCGGCCGCCGCCGCGCGGACCGCGGACCGCAGCGGCCGGAAGCGGCCCCGTGGCCGGACCCGTCCGAAGAGCACCCGCCGGCACATCGCCGAGGTCGTCCGTGCGCACCGGCTCGCACCCGGGCTGCGGGTGGACCGCAACACGGTCGCGGCCCTGTTCGCCGGGCACCGGGACCTGGTGACCAACCCGGTTCTCGTCGTTGCCGTGGCGCAGGCCTGCGGCATCATCGCGGGGCAGAAGCTGAGCGCGAAGAAGGCGGCCCGGATGCGGGCGGCCAGCCTCCGGGTCGCGAAGCTCATCGCCCGCGCCCAGGCCGACACCCGCCCCGTGCCGACGCCGTACGCCGTGCCGGCACCACGGGTCGAGATCACGCCCCGACCGGAGCCCACACAGGTCGCGCCGCCGCAAGAGACCGCGCCGGTCGAGGTCGCGCCGTCACCGGAGACGCCGGAAGAGACCCCACAAGGGGTACCAGCGGAGGCGCAACCGGATGCGCCACGGGAGACGGCCGGCAGCGTGCCGTCGCCCGGGCCGTCCGTCGGGCGCCCGTGGCCCCAGGCGCCCTCGATCGTGGTGCGCCGCAGGCGCCGGCGCCGGGCCCGGCAGTGGTGGCTGGCCGCCGCCCTGCTCCTGCTGGTCGTCGTCGCATGGCTGACCTTCGGCTGACCGCACCGCGCGCCGCGATGGCCGCCGACGCCGGTCTCGCCTGCGCAATGTCCGAAGGGGACGACTAGGTCACGCTGTTGACCGGCGACTGTGGACGGTGGCCGGTCAGCACCCGCACGGCCTCCTGCGCGGCGATCGCCCGCACCGCCTGCAGCGACTGCTCCGAGTAGTAGGCCGCGTGCGGCGTGATGACCGTGTTCGGCAGGCGCAGCAGCGGGTTGTCGGGCCGCCAGTCCCGCCGCTTCGCCGGCTCCTCCTCCAGGTCGTCGAGCGCGGCACCGCCGATGGTCCGGTCGGCGAGGGCGGCGGCGAGGGCGGCGTCCTCGACGATCGGACCGCGGGCGGTGTTGACCAGCACCGCCGTCGGCTTCATGCGGGCGAGCGTCGCCCGGTCGAACAGGTGGTGCGTGTCCGGCGTGAGCGGCGCCTGGATGACGAGGTAGTCGGAGTCCTCGACGAGGTCGTCGAACGACACCGGCAGTACACCCTGACGCAGCATCTGATCGGCGGACACGAACGGGTCGTGGCTGCGCAGCTGCACCCCGAACGGGCGGGCCCGCTCCGCGATGAGCCGGGCGATCGCCCCGAAGCCGAGGATGCCGAAGACCCGGCCGCGCAGCCGCCAGATCGGCTCGCCGGTCTGCCACTGCCACTCGCCGGCGCGGGTGGCCGCGTCGTACTGGTTGATCTTGCGCGCGGCGCACAGCCACAGCGCGATCGCGTGGTCGGCGACCTCGTCGGCGCACCAGTCGTTCGGCGCGTTGGTGACCTGGATGCCGTGGCGGGTGGCGGCGTCCACGTCGACGATGTCCACGCCGGTGCCGTAGCGGGCGATCACCCGGCAGTTGCGCAGCTCGTCCATGGCGCCCGCGCCGATGTGGGCGTACTGCGTGAGGATGCCCTCGGCGTCCCTGCCGTACCGGATGACCTCCTCCTCCGACGTGCACTGGCGCGCTTCCAGCGTGAACCCGGCCTCCTCGGCGATGGCCCGCTCGATGTCGACGTCACCGAAGTCGGAGTCGGCGATCATGATCGTGCCGCGGTCAGTGTGAGTCACGGGGCAGTCCCTTCGTGTGCACGATGTCCCGGTAGGCGACGGCGAAGTCGAGGCACGCGCCGGTGTCCATCTGGCCGGTGTGCGCCCGGAACAGCTCCTGCCAGGGCGTCTGGTTGGACAGCGGCGGCGGGGTGTGCGTGCGCCACCGCTCGGCGATCTCCTCCTCACTGAGCTCGACGTCGATGCGGTGCGCCGGGATGTCCAGCGTGATGCGGTCGCCGGTCCGCACGATCGCGAGGTTCCCGCCCACGGCGGCCTCCGGGCTCGCGTTGAGGATCGAAGGAGCGTCAGCGGTACCGCTCTGCCGCCCGTCGCCGAGCGTCGGGATCGCCTCGATGCCGCGGACGATGAGCGCCGTGGGCGGCTGCATGTTCACGACCTCGGCGGACCCCGGGTAGCCGATCGGGCCGGTGTTGCGGATGACCAGGACGCAGTTCTCGTCGATCTCCAGGGCCGGGTCGTCGATGCGCCGGTGGTAGTCCTCGGGCCCCTCGAACACGACCGCGCGCCAGGTGACGGCCGGCGCGGTCAGGTAGCGCGACCGCAGCTCCTCGGTCACCACGGACATCTTCATCATGCCGGAGTTGAACAGGTTGCCGTGCAGCACGAGGAAGCCGCCGCGGGGCGCGAACGCGTCCTTGTAGGCCGCGATGACGGCCGGGTCGGTGCTGCCCGCGTCCCGCACGTTGTCGCCGGCCGTCCGGCCGTTCACGGTCATCGCGTCCGCGTGCAGGCGGCCGGCGTCGAGCAGCGAATGCATCACCGCCGGTACCCCGCCGGCGCGGTGGAAGTCCTCGCCGAGGTACTCCCCGGCCGGGGCGCAGTTGGCCAGGATCGGCACGTCACCGGCGACCGACTCCCAGTCGTCGTTGCTCAGCTCCACGCCGGTGTGCCGGGCGATCGCGATGAGATGGATCGGGCAGTTGGTCGACCCGGCGACGGCCGCGGTGACCAGCATCGCGTTCTCGAACGCCGCCCGCGTCATGATCGAGGTCGGGGTGACGTCCTCCCGGACCAGCTCGACGGCGCGGCGGCCGGTGTCGTAGGCGATCTGGGCCCGCTCCCGGTACGGGGCCGGGATCGCCGCACAGCCGGGCAGCGACATCCCGAGCGCCTCGGCGATGCTGTTCATCGTCAGCGCGGTGCCCATCGTGTTGCAGTGCCCGGCGCTCGGCGCCGAGTTCGCGACCCGGTTCATGAACTCGGCGTAGTCGATCTCCCCGGCGGCCAGCTTGCGCCGCGACTGCCAGATGACGAGCCCGGAGCCGGCCCGCTGCCCGTCGACGTACCCGTTGAGCATGGGACCGCCGGAGAGCACGATCGCGGGAATGTCGACCGTCGCGGCCGCCATCAGGCACGCCGGGGTCGTCTTGTCGCAGCCGGTGGTCAGCACCACGCCGTCGAGCGGGTAGCCGTACAGGACCTCGACCAGGCCGAGGTAGGCGAGGTTGCGGTCCAGGGCGGCGGTGGGGCGCTTGCCGGTCTCCTGCAGGGGGTGTACCGGGAACTCCAGCGGGATCCCGCCGGCGTCGCGGATCCCGTCGCGCACCCGTTCGGCGAGCTCGATGTGGTGCCGGTTGCACGGCACCAGGTCGCTGCCGGTCTGGGCGATGCCGACGATCGGCCGGCCGGACTGCAGCTCGGCCCGGGTCAGGCCGAAGTTGAGGTAGCGCTCGAGGTACAGCGCGGTCATGTCGGGGTTCGCCGGGTTGTCCCACCACTGCTGGCTCCGCAACGCCATGGCTGCCTCCTCAGGGGCCGTCCGAGCCGGCCGCGTACTCCTCCAGCGGTACGAGATCCTTCGCCCAGGCGTCGAGCACCGGGGCGACGACCCGCCAGGACTCCTCGGCCTCGTCGGCCCGGATCGACAGTGCCGGGTTGCCGTTGAGTACGTCGAGCAGCAGCCGGCCGTAGGGCGGCAGCTCGGCCGGCTCCGGCGTCGCGGCGAGGGTGAGCGGGGTGAGCCCGTCCCCGCGGGTCGTGGTGCCGGTCAGGTGCAGCGACACGGACTCCGGCTCCAGGCCGAAGCGCAGGACGTTGGGCACGGCCTCGGCGCCCTCGGTGAACGGCAGGTGCGGCACCGGCCGGAACCGGACCGCGACCTCCTGGCGGTCGGTCCGCAGCGCCTTGCCGGTCCGCAGCCGGA
>NZ_JBEXCY010000352.1:0-7010 GCF_040605515.1 Dactylosporangium sp. NPDC005572
CTCGTCGCCACCACCAGCGCCGCGGCCGCCGAGGCGACGCCGGCCCGGGTCCGGCGCCGCTGCGCGCCCCGCCGGCGCAGCTCGCCGATCGTGACGCCCAGCTGGTCCGGGGCCGCCGACGCCGCGTCGGCGAGCCGCTCGTTGAGGTCCAGGTCCGTGGTCATGACGCCGCTCCAGAGGTCGTTCGGGCGAGTTCGTGGTCGGGTTGCAGCAGGGGGCTTGCGCGCAGCTTGGCGAGCGCCCGGGAGCACACCGACTTGACCGTGCCGACGCTCACCCCCAGCGTCTGCGCGGTCTCCCGCTCGGACAGGTCGGCGTAGTACCGCAGCACGACCGCCGCCCGCTCCTTGCGGCTCAGCGTCTGGAGGGCGGCGATCAGGGCCGCCCGCTCCTCGACGGCGGCGTGCCCAGGGTCGGTGGCGGCCAGCTCCGGCGGCTCGGCGTGCGCCACCTCCCGCCACGGGCGGCGGCGCAGCCAGTCGGTGTGCAGGTTCACCAGCACGCGGCGGGCGTACGCGAGCGCGTCGTCCTCCCGCACCCGGTGCCACGCGGTGTAGGTGCGGACCAGCGCCGTCTGCGCGAGATCCTGGGCCTGCTCCGCGCTGCCGCTGAGCAGCCAGCCGAGGCGGAGCAGCGGCTGGGCCGCCGCCGCGGCGAACTCGTCGAAGTCGCGCATACCCTGTTCTACGAGAGAACCCCCGCGAAGGTTGAGAGCTTTTCCGGGTTCGCCATCATGTAGAGGCCGGTGATCCGGCCGTCGGTGACCGAGATCGCCAGCGCGTAGCGGTTGAAGCCCTGGACCACCAGGCCCGACTCGCCGTTGACCTGCACCGGGGCGAGGTCGCGGGTCCGGCCGGCGACCTTCGTCCAGAACCGGATCGCCTTCTCCCGCCCGTAGATCGGGTTCAGCGCGGCCTTCACCCGGCCGCCGCCGTCGCTCCACACCACGACGTCGTCGTGCAGCAGCCGCTCCAGCGTCGCCACGTCCCCGCCCCGGGCGGCGGCGACGAACCCGTCGAGGAGCCGCCGGTGCTCGGCCGGGTCGGTGGCGAACCGGGCCCGGCCGCTGATCGCCTCGCTCGCCCGATGGTGCAGCTGCCGGCAGTCGTCCGCGCTGCGGCCGAGCACCTCGCCGATCTCGCCGTAGGGCAGGCCGAACGCCGTGTGCAGCACGTACACCGCACGCTGCGGCGGGGTCAGCCGCTCCAGCAGGTGCAGCACGGCGATCGACAGGTCGGAGGTGTCGACCACCCCGAACGGCGAGGGCTCGGTCGACACCGGCTCCGGCAGCCAGGTCCCGATGTACTCCTCGCGCCGCGCCTGCCGGGACCGCAGCACGTCGACGGCGAGCCGCGCCACCACCCGGGTCAGGTAGCGGCGCGGCTCGGCGACCTCCGACCGGTCGGCCCGGCTCCAGCGCAGGTACGCCTCCTGCAGCACGTCCTCGGCGTCGTGGACGCTGCCCAGCAGGCGGTACGCCAGGCCGTAGAGCATCGGTCGGTGGGTCGCGAAACTGGTCATTCCACCGGAGGCTGCATCCGGGTCGGCACCCCGATTCGGTTCCACACGTTGATCGTCGCAATCGCCATGAGCAGGTTGGCGACGCCCTCCTCGCCGAAGTGCTGCACGGCGGCGCTCCACACCTCGTCGGTCACCCCGTGGTTGCCCAGGCGGGTCACCTCCTCGGTGAGGTCCAGCGCGGCCCGCTCCCGCTCGTCGAAGAACGGCGACTCGCGCCACGCCCCGAGCGCGAACAGCTTCCGGCTGCTGATCCCGTCGGCGAGCCCGTCGCGGCTGTGCAGGTCGACGCAGTACGCGCAACCGTTCATGATCGACGCGCGGAGCTTGATCAGGTGCAGGAGCTCGCCGTCGACGTTGGCGCGGACGTACTTCTCGAGGCCGAGCACGGCCTGGTAGGCGGCGGGGACGACGGCGCTGAGGTCCATGCGTGCGGTGTTGGTCATGCCCTCACGACGGAGCCGGCGGCCGGGAACGTGACAGTCCCCGCTGTGTCCTGGGCCACGCCGCACTATGGTTCAGCGGGTGACGAGCGCTACCTGGCGACACCTGCCACCACCGGCGCGGGCCATCGCGACCGCCGCCGCCGACGCCGTCGAGGCCGCCCGCGAGCGGGACAAGGAGGCGTTCGAGGCCGCGGTCGAGCAGCTCGGGGCGCTCGACCCGGAGCAGACCGGGCTCGTCCTCGGCACCGTCGTGCGCAACCTCCTCGAAGAGCTGCACCCCGACGGGCTCGACGGCGACGACGTGCGGGCCGCGCTGGAGGGCGCGGTCCGGGCCGCGATCGAGTGGCAGGAGGTCGACCCGCAGATCATGGCGGTCGTGTTGATCGGTGCGCTCGGCGTGCACGAGGAAGCCGACGAGGAGCACCGGCCGTCGCCCCGCGCGCTCGCCCGCCACGCGCCGCTGCTCGTCGCCGACCTGCTGCAGGCCCGTCCGTTCGCCCCGCACCTGCAGCGCGCGTTCGCCGAGATCGAGCGCTCCCAGGTGTACGACTCCTAAGTTCGGAAGCCCTCACGGAAGCGGCGGAAGAAGCCGCCCTCCTGGGGGAGCGACGGCGCCGGCGGCGGGGCCGCGCGGTGCTGCCGCGCGATCGGGCGGTCGTAGTCGGTCCGCGCGATCGCGTCCACGATCTGCGCCTCCGTGAAGTGGTCGGAGCCCTCGATCATCGGCACGTAGCCGACCAGCATGCCGTCCCGCATGACCTGCGCCTCCAGGCCCGCGGTGCCGTCGGTGTCCCACACCGCGACCCGGCCGTCGAACAGCGTCACCCGCACGCCGAACTGCGACAGCCCGGCCTTGGCCAGCTCCAGGTGGGCCGGCACGCCGCGTTCGCGCAATGCGTCGACCACCCGCCGGGCCTCGTTCTCGTCCATGGGGGAAAGCTAGCTCGGATCCCTGTGAGCTGCCTGAATCGTCACTGTGCGGCACCTACGCTCGGGTGGTGGCGTTTCGTAGCTGGCCGGTGGCGGTGCCACCGGTCGCCGCCGTCGTGCTCGCCGCGACCTGGGGGCGCAAGCCGCACGGCATCGTGCTGGTCCTCGTCGCGGTCGCGCTGATCGCGGCGGTCATCGCCGCCGTTCACCACGCCGAGGTGGTGGCGCACCGGGTCGGCGAGCCGTTCGGCACCCTCATCCTCGCGATCGCGGTCACCGTCATCGAGGTCGGCCTGATCGTCATGCTGATGACCACCCCGGGGCAGCCGGCCGACACCCTGGCCCGCGACACGGTGTACTCGGCGTTCATGATCGTCTGCAACGGCGTGATGGGCCTGGGCCTGTTCGTCGGCGCCCTGCGGCACCGGGTGCTCAGGTTCCGGGTCGAGGGGGTCACCGGCGCGCTCGCCACGCTGACCTCGCTCGCCACCCTGGCCCTGGTGCTGCCGTCGTTCACGACCACGTCGGCCGGTCCCAGCTACTCCAACGCCCAGCTCGCGTTCGCGGGCGTGGCCTCACTGGTGCTCTACGGCATGTTCGTCTTCGTGCAGACGATCCGGCACCGGCCGCACTTCGTCGAGGACCAAGACCAAGATCAAGAGCATCATGATTCGGTACCGCCGAGCACCCGCGACGCGCTGATCAGCCTCGGCATGCTGGTGATCTGCCTGGTGGCCGTCGTGGGGCTGGCCAAGACCGAGTCGCCGGCGATCGAGCGGGGCGTCGAGATCCTCGGCGCGCCGCAGTCGGTCGTCGGCGTGGCGATCGCGCTGCTGGTCCTGCTGCCGGAGACCACCGCGGCGGTCCGGGCGGCGGCCCGCAACCGGGTGCAGACCAGCTTCAACCTGGCCCTCGGCTCGGCCCTGGCCAGCATCGGCCTGACCATCCCGGCGATCGCCGTCGCCGCCAAGGTGCTCGACCAGCCGCTCACCCTGGGCCTGCCGGCGAAGGACCTCGTCCTGCTGACCCTGACCGTGGTGGTGAGCGTGATGACGGTCGCGCCCGGGCGGGCCACCCTGCTGCAGGGCACCGTGCACCTGTCCATCTTCGGGGCGTTCATCTTCCTGGCCCTCACGCCGTGAGGGCGCTCGGTCCCTCACGGCGTGACGTCTCGGCCAGGACAAGGCCTACTTGGACGGCTCGGGCAGGTCGCACGTGATCTTCGGGTTGACCCCGAGGTAGTTCAGCGGACCGGCCACGATCGTCACCAGGATGGTGCCGGTCTTGGCGCAGTTCGCCTCGTCGCTGTTGAAGTAGCCGCGCTGGCCCGCGGCGATGACACCGATGATCAGCCAGATGACGAGGATGACCCCGCCGATCGAGGACCCTCTGCCCACAGCCTCCTCCTTCGTCGCTTCAGATGTGGATGGAGTACCCAGTGGGCCGTCTGGGGCAAACGTGGCGGGTGATCTCCGGTGATCCGGGTCGCTTCGGCTGTCGGCTTGGCAGCAATGGGGGAGTGAACCGCGCCGGCGAGCCAATACCGTTCCTGATCGTTGCGAATCAACAAGGAAACGGGAGCACCACCGATATGAGCGAGTTCACCACCGACCTCGACGGCGACGGCGTCGAGGACCAGGCCGAGATCTACACCCTGGAGGACGGCTCCAACGTCCTCGTCGGCGACCTCGACGGCGACGGCGTCGCCGATGTGGCCGCGCTCGACGCGAACGGTGACGGCGTCTACGAGCAGCTCTACGACGACCGCACCGGCGTGACGACCGACCTCACCGAGGAGCCGGACTACACGGCCGAGTACGACACGGCCGAGTACGACGGCTCGGGCGGCAACCTCGACGGCGACGTCGCGTCTGCCGAGTCGGGCGACTCCGGCTCCTACTACGACGCGGCGGCGGTCTCCGACATGCTGGCGACCCAGCACGAGACGTCGATGGCCATCATCGACAACATCTGACGCACGTCGAACGCGGCGGCGCGGTGGGCCCCCGGGCCCGGCGCGCCGCCGGTATACATGATCGCGTGTCATCGCTCAGCCCTCTGGTCGTGGTCGACCTCATCGGCATCGCCGTGTTCGCGGCCTCCGGCGCCGTGGCCGGGGTGGCCAAGCGTCTCGACCTGTTCGGCGTGATCTTCGTCGGCTTCACCGCGGCGCTCGGCGGCGGCATCCTGCGCGACGTCTTCGTCAACGTGCAGCCGTTCGCGTTCGTCGACTGGCGGTACGCCACCGTGGCCGTCGTCACCGCGGCCGCCACGTTCTGGCTGCACCCGGCGGTGAGCCGGCTGCGCTGGACGGTGCTGCTGCTGGACGCCGCCGGCCTGGGCCTGTTCGTGGTGACCGGCACGCTCAAGGCGCTCGACGCCGGCATCCCGCCGGTCGGCGCCTGCATCATCGGCATGATCACGGGCATCGGCGGCGGCCTGATCCGCGACCTACTCACCGGCGAGATCCCGACCGTGCTGCGCCGCGAGATCTACGCCGTGGCCGGCCTGGCCGGCTGCGTGTCGGTGGCGACGCTGGACGCCCTGGACACCCAGCGCCCGATCAGCATCGCCCTGGCCGCGACGCTGACGTTCGTCCTGCGCATGGTGGCGATCCGCCGCAACTGGTCCGCCCCGACGGCAACGTCCCGGGATTCCTGACACTTGGTGGCAGGAATAGTCGGCACGATGAGGGCATGACCGGATTTGCGAGCCTCATCATGGTGAACATCGACTGCGACCAGCCGCCCGTGCTGGCGAGCTTCTACAGCGAGGTGCTCGGCTGGGAGGTGACCCACACCCAGGACGAGTACGCGATGATCAGCGACGGCACGAGCTCCATCGGCTTCGGCCAGATCGCCGGCTACGCCGCCCCGACCTGGCCCGAGGGCCCGACGCCGAAGCAGTTCCACCTCGACTTCTACGTCGACGACCTGGCCGACGCTGAGGAGCGCGCCCTGAAGCTCGGCGCCACCAAGCCGGACTTCCAGCCGGGCGCCGACCGCTACACGGTCCTGCTCGACCCGGCCGGCCACCCGTTCTGCGCCTGCCTGCGCGCTACTTCGTAAGCGTCGACGCCTGGACCGACGGGGGCCGGGCGCCGAGGAAGTAGATGCCGGGGAAACCGGGGGTCTCGAAGCCGGCGCTCGGGTTCTTGCGCAGGGTCGAGTTCTCGATCGACATGGTGCCGGTGCGGTTGTTGCTGACGAAGAACACCGCGCCGCCACCCTCGTTGGCCTTGTTCTGCTCGACCAGCGTGCCGGCGAGCCGGACGGTGAACAGGTTGCCGTCGCAGTAGATCGCGCCGCCGCTGCCGCCGCCCGGCGTGCCGGCCCGCGCCGGGTTGGCGCCCTTGCCGACCGCGGAGTTGTACGACAGGACGCTGTTGAGCACCACCCAGGAGACGCCGATGCTCGACAGCGCCCCGCCGTTCGCGCACACCCCGCCCTGGCCCGCCGCACCGCCGAACGTGCTGCTCACGATGTAGACGGGCTGGTTGTGGTACTGGTTGAGGAGCCGGATGGCGGCCCCGCCGAGGTCCGGCCCGGACTGGTCGCAGCGGTTGCGCACGAAGCGCGAGTTGACCACCTTGAACCGGCCGCCCCGCACGAAGATCGCCCCGCCGCCGCCACCCTCCGCGTGGTCGCCGGTCGAGTTGCCGTCGGCGAACGTCAGGTTCTGCACGACCAGCTGCGGCGTCTCCTGGTCGTTGCAGTGGTCGGTGGTCCAGACCAGCGCCTTGTCGCAGGTGTTCTGGTACAGGATGCGGCGCTTGCCCTCGCCGCTGAGCGTCACCTTGCCGCCGCCGTCGAGCACGACCCGGCCGCCGGGCACCGTGTTGCGCACCTTCGCGGTGGCCTTCATCGTGATCGTGACCGGGGCCGGCCCGCACGAGAACGTGATGATGCCGCCGGCCGCGACCGCCGACACGACCGCCTCCGAGGTGCAGCTCGCCGCCGTGCCGTTGCCGACCGTCCGGGTCGGCTTGGACGTGTCGACCGCGCGCGCCTCCGCGGGCACGGACGCCCGGCCGTTCGGGTTGCCGGCCGCGGGCAGCGCCGCGTAGTTGTTGCCGAGGACCAGCAACAGCATCGCCGCGATGAACAGATTGAAGTA
>NZ_JBEXCY010000353.1:0-6983 GCF_040605515.1 Dactylosporangium sp. NPDC005572
TGATCGGCGCGACTGCCGTGGACGGATTCGGATCCGCTCACCAGAACGACGGTGCGACGCCCCCGCGGCGGTCCTCGACCACCTGCACCGCACCGTGTCGCACACCCGCGGCGCGGCCGTGTCGGTGGCCCGGGTCGAGGGCCGGGACGTGCGCTTCGCCGGCCTCGGCAACGTCGCCGGGGCGATCGCGTTCCCCGACGGTGAGCGGCGCGGCCTGGTCACCATGCCGGGCATCGTCGGGCACCAGTCCCGCGGCGTGCGCGAGTTCGGCTACGAGCTGCCGCCGGGCGCGGTCCTCGTGCTGCACACCGACGGCGTGTCCGACCGCTGGACGCTGCGCGACTACCCGGGCCTGTCCCGGCACGACCCGCTGCTCGTCGCCGCCACCGTGCTGCGCGACGCCGGCGTGCGGCGCGACGACGCGTGCGTGGCGGTCGTCGGGAGCCGGCCGTGACCTCGAATCCGCTGCTGCGGCTGGTGCTGCACGACGACCACGCCGTGTTCGTGCTGCGCCAGCGCGGCCGGGAGGTGGCCGCCGCCCTCGGCATGGAGCACCAGGACCAGGTCCGGGTGGCGACCGCGCTGAGCGAGATCGGCCGGCAGGTGCCGGGCGCCGTCGTGAGCTTCACCACCGAGGAGACGCCCCGCCCGCGGCTGGTGATTGTGGTGTCCGGGGCCGTTGTGGGTACTGATGTCAGTGAGGGCGTGGCGGCCGCCGCGCGGCTGATGGACGAGGTGCGGGTGGAGGACGAGCGGATCGTGCTGGCGCGGCGCCTGCCGGGGCAACCGTCCCCGCAGCGGCTGGCGGCCGCCCGGGAGGCCCTGGCCGCGAGCGCGCCGACGACGGCCCTCGACGAGCTCAGCGTGCAGAACCGGCAGCTGGTCGCGGCCCTGGAGCAGGTCCAGGCGCACCGCGACGAGCTACTGCAGCTCAACGCCGAGCTGGAGGAGACCAACCGGGGCGTCATGGCCCTGTACACGCAGCTGTCGGAGGAGCTGGAGCAGACCAACCAGGGTGTGGTCGCGCTCTACGCCGAGCTCGACGAGCGCTCCGCCCTGCTGCGCGAGGCCAACGAGGCCAAGAGCCGCTTCCTGGCCAACGTCTCGCACGAGCTGCGCGCGCCGGTCACCGCGATCATCGGGCTGGCCCGGCTGCTGCTCGACCCGCGCTCCGAGCCGCTCACCGCCGACCAGACCCACCAGCTCCAGCTGGTCCAGGGCTCCGCCGGCGACCTGCTCGACCGGGTCAACGACCTGCTCGACCTGGCCAAGGCCGAGGCGGGCCGGATCGAGCCGAACCTCGGCCCGGTCGACCTGGCCGCCGTCTTCGGCCAGCTGCGTGGCACCCTGCGGCCGCTGGCCAGGCCGGGCGTCGAGCTGGAGGTCGACGAGCCGCCGGCCGCCGAGCTCGTCTCCGACGAGGTGCTGCTCACCCAGATCCTGCGCAACCTGCTCACCAACGCGCTGAAGTTCACCGAGCGCGGCAGCGTCGGCATGGCCGCCCGGGTCGACGGCGACCGGCTGCTGCTCGCCGTCGCCGACACCGGCGTCGGCATCCCGTTCGCCGAGCAGCGGCGCGTCTTCGAGGAGTTCCACCAGGTCCGCGGCGCCCACCAGACCGGCGGCACCGGCCTCGGCCTGCCCTACGCCCGCCGCCTCGCCGGCCTGCTCGGCGGCACCCTGACCATGGTCAGCGAGCCGGGGGAGGGCAGCACGTTCACCGTGTCGCTGCCGCTGCGCCCGGCCGAGCCGGAGGGCGGGCTGCCCTCGGCCGGGCGGGTCCTGCTCGTCGACGACGACCCCGCCGCCCGGCACCTGCTGCGCCAGGCCCTGGCCGGGATGGCCGGGGAGGTCGCCGAGGCCGCCGACGCGCGCTCCGGGCTCGCCATCGCGGTGCGTGAGCGGCCCGACGTCATCTTCCTCGACCTGCGCATGCCCGGCGGCGACGGCACCGAGCTGCTCGCCGGCCTGCGCGACCGGCCCGAGCTGGAGCAGGTCGTGGTCGTCGTGGTGACCGGCGCCGACCCGGCGGCGTTCCCGGCGCAGTTCCCGGCGGGCGCCCTGGACCGGGCCGCCGCCGTCGTCGCCAAGGCCGACGTCTCGCGGGCCGTGATCGCCGACGTGCTCCGGCGGCTGCTGCGGTGACCGAGCCGGCCGACATCCTCGTCGTCGACGACACGCCGTCCAAGCGGTACGTCATCACGAGCTGGCTGCGCCGCGACGGGCACCGGGTCACCGAGGCGGCGACCGGCGCCGAGGCCCTCGACCTGCTCGCCCGCCAGCACGTGGAGCTGGTCGTGCTCGACGTGCGGCTGCCCGACATCGACGGCTTCGAGGTCGCCGAGCGGATCAAGACCGACCCCCGCACCTCCGCCGTCCCGGTCATCCACATCTCGGCCACCGCGGTCCACGTCGTCGACCGCACGCAGGGGCTCACCCGCGGCGCCGACGCCTACCTGGCCGAGCCGATCGACCCCGACGAGCTGCTCGCCACGGTGCAGGCGATGCTGCGGTACTACCGGGCCCGCCGCCGGGCCGAGCGCCTCGCCGGGCGGCTCACCCGGCTGGTCGAGACGACGGCCGCGGTGAACGCCGCGACGACGCTGCCCGAGCTGCTGCGCCGGGCCGCCGCCGGGGCCGCCCGCGTCTTCGACGGCCCGGTCGCGATCGCCGCCGCGTCGGCGCCGACCGGGGCGATCGCCGTGCAGGTCGACGCGCCCGGCGGCGAGCCGCACGCCCGGCCGGCCTGGCCGGACCGCTTCGCCGAGGACCCGCTCGACGGCGCGGTCGGCACCGAGCTGTTCCGGCAGGAGTCCGGGCCGTGGTGGGACGGGCCGGTGTGGCGGGTGGTGGCCCGGGCCAAGACCGGCCGCGAGCCGCTGCACATCGCCGTGCCCGCCGCCGGCTTCGCCGACGACGACGCCGACGTGCTGCGCCAGCTCGGCCAGGCGATGGCGCTGGCGGTGGAGGCGCTGCGCAGCTACGACGAGGAGCGGCGCACCGCCCTCACCCTCCAGCGCAGCATGCTGCCGGCCAGCCCGCCGGTGTTCCCCGGCTACGAGATCGCCGTGCGGTACCAGCCGGCCAGCGAGCACGCGTCGGTCGGCGGCGACTTCTACGAGGTGGTCGCCGTCGACGGGTACCTGGTGGCGGCGATCGGCGACGTGGCCGGGCACTCGCTGCGGGCCGCGACGATCATGGCCGAGGTGCGCCACGCGCTGCGCGCCTACCTCGCCGAGGGGCACGCCCCCGGCACCACGATGGACCGGCTCAACCGCATGATGCTGCGGTTCCTGCCGGAGGAGATCGCCACCATGTGCCTGCTGCGCGTCGACCTGGCCACCGGCGAGACGCACCTGGCCAACGCCGGGCACCCGCCGCCGGTGCGGGTCCGCGACGGCCGGGCCGAGCTGGTCGAGGGCCGGGTCACGCTGCTGGGGGTGGCCGTCCCGCACGACGCCGAGGTCGCGTTCACCCTGGCACCCGGCGAGGCCCTGGTGCTCGTCACCGACGGGCTCATCGAGGCCCGCGGGCACAGCATCAACGAGGGCCTGGAGCGGCTGTGCGCCGCGGTCGCCGGCGTCGGGGAGGGCGACCTGGAGGCGTTCTGCGACGGGCTGCTCGCCACGCTCAGCACCGGCACCCGCGACGACGACGTGGCGTTGCTGGTGATTCGCCGGGTGACTTCCGGCTGAACCGGTTGCGGACCGTACCACCCCCGGTCACGCTGCGGGAAAAGCCGACAGCACGGGGGATTCTGACATGGCGGTCTGCGAGACCTGCGGCAACGACTACTACCTGTCCTTCGAGGTGCACACCGTAGGCGGCGTGCACACCTTCGACTCGTTCGAGTGCGCGATCCACATGCTGGCGCCGGTGTGCGAGCACTGCGGCACGAAGATCGTCGGGCACGGCGCGGAGGTGTCCGGCCGCTTCTACTGCAGCGCGCACTGCGCCCGCACCGCCGACGCCGCCGCCGGGTACGAGATCCGCGACGCGGTCGGCGCCTACCCCGGGTGATCATCGCCCGTTCGCGCCATGATTGGGTTACCACTACCGGTGACACACACCGGAAACACGGCGCGGAGGAGCAACGGTGGTCGTCCTGGGCATCGACATCGGCGGATCGGGCATCAAGGGGGCTCCGGTCGACCTGTCGACCGGCGTGTTCAGCAGTGACCGGGTGAGGATCGAGACGCCGCAGCCGGCCGACGTGCCGAGCGTGGTGAAGACCGTCGCGGCGGTCGCCGGGCACTTCCCGCCCGCGACGAGCGTCGGGATCACGTTCCCCGCCGTCGTGCAGCACGGCGTCACGAAGACCGCCGCCAACGTCGACCAGTCCTGGGTCGACGCGCCGGCCGAGCAGCTGTTCACCGAGGCGCTCGGCCGGCCCGTCACCGTGCTCAACGACGCCGACGCGGCCGGCGTGGCCGAGATGGAGTACGGCGCCGGCAAGGGTGTCGCCGGCCTGGTCGTCATGGTCACGTTCGGCACCGGCATCGGCAGCGCCCTGTTCATCGACGGCACCCTGGTGCCGAACACGGAGCTCGGCCAT
Organism: Dactylosporangium sp. NPDC005572; assembly: GCF_040605515.1. Classification (NCBI taxonomy): domain Bacteria; kingdom Bacillati; phylum Actinomycetota; class Actinomycetes; order Micromonosporales; family Micromonosporaceae; genus Dactylosporangium; species Dactylosporangium sp. NPDC005572. The sequence goes on from NZ_JBEXCY010000353.1 coordinate 4,556, forward strand.
GTGCACATGAGCGGCCTGCACCTGCACGGCGGCGACGCCGAGGACTACGCCTCCGACCGCATCCGCGAGCAGCACGAGCTCGACTGGGAGCAGTGGGGCGAGCGCGTGCAGACCTACCTGCGCCACCTGCACGGCCTGCTGTGGCCGGACCTGATCATCATCGGCGGCGGGGTGAGCAAGAAGGCCGACCGCTACCTGGAGTACGTCGACGTGCCGACGAAGGTCGTGCCGGCGACGCTGCAGAACAACGCCGGCATCGTCGGCGCGGCGCTGCTCGCCGAGCGGCGGCGCACTACCCAAGCCTGATGCTGAGCGGGGTGTCCGGGCGGCAGCCGTACGTGCGGGTCGCCCGCTCCACCCCGTCGATCGTGTAGCGGCCGGTCGGCGCGACCTTCAGGGTGGCGGTGCGCAGCGTGGCCGGCACCTCGAACACGGCCCGCACGGTGCCCTCGTAGAACGGCAGGCTCGGGTTGGCCGCCACCGTGGTCACCGTGCCGAGCGGGCGGGGCTGCAGGGTGCTGCCGCCGGCCGTGAGCCGGAACGAGGCCGGGTCGAGCTTCATCGTCATCGGCTCGAGCGTGGTGAACGTGACGGACGCGGCGAGCATCGCCCTGCCCTTGGCGGCGTAGCCGTGCGCGGCGGTGCCCGGCAGCAGCATCGCGGTCACCTTGCTCTGCACCGGCACGCCCGCGGCAGGGTTCTCGACGAACCCGCACAGCGGCCCCTCCAGCTCGCCCTGGGTCAGCGGGGCGTAGAACAGCGCCAGGTCGGGCGGGGTGCCGGCGCGCTTGCCGGTGCGCAGGTCGAGGGTCTGCGGGCGGCCGTCCTCGACGGTGAGGGTGACCGGCGCGCCGGCCGCGGCGGTCACCACGATCCGCCGGTCCCGGTCGAGCTTGAGCAGGTGGGTGACGGCGCCGGCCCGGATCGTGACCTGGGCCGGGCGCCCGCTGCCGGCCGCCGCGGCGGTCTTCGTGGTCGCGCCGGTGAGGTCGGCGGCGACGACCTCCTGGCCGGGCGCGGCCCGCAGGTCGGCGTAGCCGATGAGGTAGTTGCCGACCGTCTGCGCGCCGGTCTTCGCGTCGTGGACCATGCCGTGGATGCGGGTGGCCGGCCCCGCGTCGAGGCTGGTGGCCTGCAGCGCCCACCCGGCGCCCTGCAGGTAGCCGTCGGGGTCCTTCGGCGCGAGCGGCGGCACCGGCGGCGCCTCGGCGATCCCGAGGTAGTCGGCGGGCAGGGTCACGCTCGGCGCCGGGCTCCCCGACGGCGACGCGGACGCGCCGGGGGCGGCGGTGCGTTTCGGTGCCGGGCTGCCGCCGCAGGCGATCGCCGCGGCGGCCAGCAGCCCGATGATCGTCGGCCTCAGTGCGCGCACGGGTATCGATTGAACCATCTCCCTGTGCTCCGGTGGGCCCCGGGATGCGCCCGTAGTGCACCATGGCTGACATGGGGGAGCCGCCCGCACCGTTGCGCGCCGAGGACCCGCCGGCCGTCGGTGCGTACCGGCTGCGCGGCGTGCTCGGGGTCGGCGGCATGGGCACGGTGTACCTCGCGACCAGCCCCGCCGGCCGCGACGTGGCGCTCAAGGTGATCAATCCGGCGCTGCACGGCGACCCGGCGTTCCGGCACCGCTTCGCCGCCGAGGCGGCCGCCGCCGCGCGGGTCGCCGGGTTCTGCACCGCCCGGGTGCTCGACGTCGACCTCGACGGGCCGGTGCCGCACCTGGTCACCGAGTACGTGCCCGGGCCCTCCCTGCACGACTACGCGACCGCCCACGGCCCGCTCGCCGGCCAGGTGTCGGCGGTCGCGGTCGGAGTCGCCGCGGCGCTCACCGCGATCCACGCCGTCGGGCTCGTCCACGCCGACCTGAGCCCCCGCAACGTGCTGCTGTCGCCGTTCGGGCCGAAGGTCATCGACTTCGGCGTGGCCCGTCTCCACGGCCACACGGTGTCCGCGGAGCCCGACCAGCACCGGTTCGGCACGCCCGGGTGGCTCGCCCCGGAGCAGCTGCGCGGGGCGGCGCCGTCCCAGGCCAGCGACGTCTACGCCTGGGGGCTGCTGGTCGCCTGGGCCGGCACGGGCCGGATGCCGCTCGATCCGTCGGTACCGGGAGCGGCCGCCGACCTCGGCGACCTGGACGAGGACCTGGCGGCGGTCGTGGCCAAGGCGCTGCGGGCCGACCCGGCCGCCCGGCCAAGCGCGGAGCGGGTGCTCCTGGCGCTGGTCGGCCAGCGCGACCCGGCCGCGGTCCGGATCCCGTCGCCGGGCGTGCCGACGGACCCGGCCACGAGCCGGCTGCCGGGCGGCGCCGCGGGCGCGCCGGGTGCGTCGGGTGCGTCCGGCGCGTTCGACGCGACCGCGCGGCACGGCGCGGCCGCGCCCGGGGCCGTCCACGGCGCGGCGCCCGGGGCCGCGCAGGGGGCCGCGCATG